>CAMDAL010000001.1 GCA_945888565.1 Devosia equisanguinis
CTCGCGTTCGACCACGTCGTTGGGCGCGTCCTTCTCGACGGTGATTTCGGCGCGGCGCTTGCCGTTGACCTGCACCGGGATAACCACGGTGGAATCGACCAGCAGGGCCGCATCGATAGCGGGCCAGCGCGTATCGACCAGCAGCGAGTCGTTGCCGAGCAGGGCCCAGCAGCTTTCGGCGAGGTGCGGCATCATCGGGGCGACGACGAGGATGAGGCGCTCGACGCCTTCGCGCAGCGCGGCGGTACGGCCGGGGGTAGTGTGCTCGGTGACGGTGCCGACGAACTTGGTCAGGCCGTTGGTGAGTTCGTAGATCTGGGCGACGGCGCGGTTGAAGCGCAGGCCCTCGATCTCGCCGGCGACATTGGCCACGGTGCGGTGCACCAGCTTGCGGACTTCGGCGGTCGCGGAATCCGACATATCGGGCTCGGCCGGGGCGGCTGCCTCGAACAGTTCGAGTGCGTCGTTCACCAGCTTCCAGATGCGCTGCACGAAGCGGCTGGCGCCATCGACGCCGGCTTCGGTCCACTGCACGTCGCGCTCGGGTGGCGAGTCGGAGAGCATGAACCAGCGAGCGGTGTCGGCGCCGTAGGTGGCGACGATCTCGTCGGGGTCCACCACGTTCTTCTTGGACTTCGACATTTTCTCGATCGAGCCGATCTCGACCGGCGCGCCGGTGACGGCGTGCTTTGCAGTGCGGACATCCATGCCGGAGACGATGACGTCGGCTGGGGAAAGCCACTCGCCCGACGCGTCCTTGTAGGTCTCGTGCACCACCATGCCCTGGGTGAACAGGCCCTTGAACGGCTCGTCGAGGTTCAGGTGGCCGGCCTTCTTCATGGCGCGGGTGAAGAAGCGCGAGTAGAGCAGGTGCAGGATCGCATGCTCGACGCCGCCGATATACTGGTCGACCGGCAGCCAGCTGTTGGCGATGGCCGGAGTGGTCGGGGTGGCGGCCGTCGGGTCGGTGAAGCGGGCGTAGTACCAGCTCGAATCGACAAAGGTGTCCATGGTGTCGGTCTCGCGCAGGGCGGGGCCGGCGCAGACGGGGCACGCGACGTGCTTCCAGGTCGGGTGGTGGTCGAGCGGGTTGCCCGGCTTGTCGAAGGTGACATCCTCGGGCAGCACGACGGGCAACTGATCGTCGGGGACCGGGTTGGTGCCGCAGGCTTCGCAGTGGACCACCGGGATGGGGCAGCCCCAGTAGCGCTGCCGCGAGATGCCCCAGTCGCGCAGGCGGTAGTTCACCTCGACGGTGCCCTGCTGGTGGTTGTCGACGGTGCGGGCGGCAAAGTATTCGGCGATCTTCTTTTTCGCAGCGTCGACGTCGAGGCCGTCGAGGAACTCGCTGTGATAGGCGCGGCCGGGGCCGGTATAGGCTTCGGAGGCGACCTCGAACGTGTCGGCATCGGCGCCGTCGGGGAGCACGACGGAGATCACCGGCAGGTTGTACCGGCGGGCGAAATCGAGGTCGCGCTGGTCGTGTGCCGGGCAGCCGAAAATGGCGCCGGTGCCGTATTCCATCAGCACGAAATTGGCGATGTAGACGGGCAGCGTGGAACCTGGCTTGACCGGATGCTTCACGTGAATCCCGGTGAACACGCCGAGCTTTTCGGCCTTGTCGATCGCTTCGGTGGCCGTGCCGATGCGGTGCGCCTCCTCGATGAAGGCGGCGATCTCGGGCCGGTCGGCCATCGACTTCGCCAGCGGATGATCGGGCGAAATGGCGACGAAACTGGCGCCGAAAATCGTGTCGGGACGCGTCGTGAACACTTCGAGGGCCATAAAGTTCTGCCAGCGCTCGCTGAGCTCGAAGAACAGGCGCATGCCCTCGGACCTGCCGATCCAGTTGCGCTGCATCAGGCGCACCTTGTCGGGCCAGCGGTCGAGCGTGTCGAGCGCCTCGAGCAGGTCTTCGGCGTAGTCGGAGACCTTCAGAAACCACTGGGTCAGTTCGCGCTGTTCGACCACGGCGCCGGAGCGCCAGCCGCGGCCGTCGATCACCTGCTCGTTGGCGAGCACGGTCATGTCTACGGGGTCCCAGTTGACCTTCGACTTCTTGCGATCGACGAGGCCGACCTTCAGGAAATCGAGGAACAGCTTCTGCTGGTGCTGGTAGTAGGAGGGGTCGCAGGTGGCGATCTCGCGCGTCCAGTCGAAGGCGAAGCCGATCGACTTCAGCTGCTTCTTCATCGCCGCGATGTTGGCGTAGGTCCAGGCCTTGGGATGGACCTTGTTTTGCATGGCGGCGTTTTCGGCCGGCAGGCCGAAGGCGTCCCAGCCCATGGGGTGCAGCACGTTCATGCCGAGCATGCGCTTGTAGCGCGCCAGCACGTCACCCATGGTGTAGTTGCGGACGTGGCCCATGTGGATGCGCCCCGACGGATAGGGGAACATCTCCAGGACATAGTAGGGGTCTTTGCTCTCGTCGTGCTTCACCTCGAAGGCATGGGTATCGTCCCAGGCCTTCTGCCAGCGCGGCTCTTCGACCCGCGGATTATAGCGTTCGACAACTCGAGCAGTCACTTCCAACGTCCTTTGAAGCGCACGCAAAATCTTGCGTTTGCGGGGGATTTTGAGTAGCGGACCTTCAACAGAAATCGGGTGACCGGTCAACAGTCGCAAGGACCTCCGGCGATGGACAATGCTGCCGAACGGCTCGGACACATCCGCTCGCGTATCGAAACGGCGCGCCAGCGTTTCGGCCCCCCGCCCGAGCATGTGGAGCTGGTGGCCGTCTCGAAGACCTTCGACGCCACCGCAATCCGGCCGTTTCTGGACGCCGGGCAGCGGGTGTTCGGCGAGAACCGGGTGCAGGAGGCGCAGGCCAAGTGGCCTGAGCTCCGGGCATCGTATTATGGCATAGAACTGCACCTGATCGGTCCGCTGCAGACCAACAAGGCCCGCGAGGCCGTGGCGCTGTTCGACGTGATCCAGACGGTGGACCGCGACAAGCTCGCCGGCGTACTGGCGGCGGAGATGGCGAAGGCCACCCGCCGGCTGCCGGTGTTCGTGCAGGTCAATATCGGGCTCGAGCAACAGAAGGCGGGCATTCCGCCGGCCGAGGCCGTTGCATTCGCCGAGCGCTGCCGGAGCGAGCACGGGCTCGAGGTTGCAGGGTTGATGTGCATCCCGCCCGACGGGGCGCCGGCTGGGCCGTATTTCGCGCAGCTGGCGACGCTGGGTCGCGCGGCCGGGGTGGCGAAGCTGTCGATGGGGATGAGCGGCGACTTTGAAACCGCGATCGCCATGGGCGCGACGCACGTGCGGGTGGGTTCCGCCCTGTTCGGGGCGCGCTGACCAAGGTAATGCCACAGACCAAAACCAAAGCCGGACATTGAGATGCTTGGGTAGCGATCCCGACGTTTTTCGGCGATTCTGTCAGGCTGGCTCCCGTAGCACTCCAGGTGCGGGCTCTCGGTGCGGGAGGCTGCAACTTTCGACTGTCAAATCACGTTGCTGGTTATAGCGATGGCGTCACGCCGTTTTGATTGGCCGGCTCGATACAGCCCGGCCTAACTCAGGGACTGAGGCCGATGGCTTGGGGTAACAGCATGAACAGACGACGCATCCTTCTGGTTGACGACGATGCGGAGTTGCGCAAGACCCTGATCGAGCAACTGTCTCCCTACCGAGAATTCGACCTGACCGAGGCCGGCACAGCCGCCGAGGCGATCGGCAAGGTGCGCGACACCCACACTGACCTGATGTTGCTCGATGTCGGCCTGCCCGACATGGACGGGCGCGAGGCGGTGAAGATCATGCGGCGGGAGGGCTTCAAGAGCCCGATCATCATGCTGACCGGCCAGGACAGCGATGCCGACCAGATCTTGGGACTTGAATCCGGCGCCAATGACTACGTCACCAAGCCGTTCAGGTTCTCGGTGCTGCTGGCCCGCATACGCGCCGCATTGCGCCAGCACGACCAGTCCGAGGACGTGGTGTTCACCATCGGGCCGTACGCGTTCCAGCCGGCCGCCAAGATGCTGGAATCGACCGACGGCAACAAGGTGCGGCTGACCGACAAGGAAACGTCGATCCTCAAGTATCTCTACCGCCAGGGGCCGAAGACGATCACCCGTGAGATCCTGCTCAAGGAAGTGTGGGGCTACAATAACCGGGTGACGACGCACACGCTCGAAACCCATATCTACCGGCTGCGCCAGAAGATCGAACGCGACCCATCCAATGCGCGGCTGCTGGTGACGGAAGAGGGCGGTTACCGGCTGGTGCCGTGACCGCTGCTTCCATCTGAGACGACAAGGGCCCGGTTTTCCGGGCCCTTCGCTTGTTCAGGCCGCCAGCACGGCGCCCGCGCCGCTGCCATCCATGCCGCGCACGAGCGCTTCGTAGCCCCAGATCGCATTGGCACCCAGATCCACGATGGGCTGGAAAGCCATGGTGAAGGGGACTGGAAACGATTCGCCGGTGCGACAGCCGTCGCAGGCAGCCAGAGCAGGCATTGAAATCTCTTTCGCATCAATGAAACAGGCGACGTTCACGCCAACAGTGACAGGGCCGCGCTAAAACAGGCTTGCCGGTTGGCCGCGCGGGCGTGGGGTACTTGCTGCGGCGGGGCTTGCTGCGAGGGGACTCGGGGGTCATGGTGCGCGCAAATTCTGCGAGACCACCAAATGACCAATCCGTTTTCCGCCACCTGGGACACTCCGTTCGAGGCTCCGCCGTTCGACGTCATCGAAACCGGGCATTTCCAGCCGGCCTATGCCGAGGCCCTCGCCGCGCATCAGGCCGAGGTGGCGGCGATTGCCGATTCGCCCGAGGCGCCGAGCTTCGAGAACACCGTCGGGGCGCTCGAAAGAAGCGGCAAGGCGCTGAAGCGGGTCGACATGGTGTTCAACCAGCTGAGCTCGGCCAATACCGACGAGGCGCTGCAGGCGGTCGAGCGCGAGATGGCGCCGGTGGTGACGCGGCACTGGAACGACATCTTCCTCAACCCGAAGCTGTTCGCGCGGGTCGACACGCTGTTCCGGGAGCGCGCCGGGCTCGGGCTGACCGATGAGCAGTTGCGGGTGCTGGAGCGCTACCATCTGGATTTCGTCCGGTCGGGCGCGGCGCTTTCGGCCGACGAGCGGCTGCGCTATGCCGATATCACCGAGCGGCTGTCGGTGCTGGGGACGCAGTTCGGGCAGAACGTGCTGAACGACGAGCGCGACAGCGTGTTCGCGCTGACCGAAGCGGAAGTCGCGGGCCTGTCGGAGTCGGCGAAGGCGGCGGCGGCGCAGACGGCGCGCGACCGCAAGCTCAACGCGCCCTACGCGATGACGGCCTCACGCTCCAGCGTCGAGCCGATCCTGGAGTCGGGGACGGATCGCGCCACCCGCGAGAAGGCCTGGCGGGCTTTCGTGACGCGCGGCGCCAACGGCAATGCCAACGACAACCGCAAGGTGATTGCCGAAATCGTCGCGCTGCGCGCCGAACTGGCGCAGCTGCTCGGCTACCAGACCTACGCGCACTACAAGCTTGCCGACACGATGGCGAAGACACCTGAGGCCGCGCGAGGACTGCTCGAGGAGCTGTGGGGCCATGGCCGCCGCAAGGCGCTCGAGGATCGGGATGCGTTACAGGCGCTGGCCGAAGGCGAGGGCGCTGGCACCACCATCGAGAGGTTTGCCATCGAGCCTTGGGACTGGCGCTTCTATGCCGAGAAGCTGCGGCTCGCCCGCTACGATTTCGACGCCAACGCGCTGAAGCCGTATTTCGAACTCGGCAAGGTGGTCGATGCGGCGTTCTATACCGCCGGCAGGCTGTTCGGGCTGAGCTTCGTGCCGCGCGACGACGTGCCTGGCTACCACCCGGATGTGCAGGTGTGGGAAGTGCAGCGCGGCGGCAAGCCGATCGGGCTGTTCTACGGCGACTATTTCGCGCGGGCGGGCAAGCGCTCGGGGGCGTGGATGACCTCGTTCCGCGAGCAGAGCCGGATCGATGGCGAGCAGCTGCCGCTGATCGTCAACACCTGCAACTTCAACAAGCCGCCCGAGGATGAGCCGGCACTGCTGTCGCTCGACGAGGCGCGGACGGTGTTTCACGAGATGGGGCACGGCCTGCACGGGCTGTTGTCGGACGTGACCTATCCCCGGATTTCCGGCACGTCGGTGGTGCGCGATTTCGTCGAACTGCCCAGCCAGATCTACGAGCACTGGCTGGAGAGCGATCCGGTGCTCGAACGCATGACGCATTACCAGACCGGCGAGACCATTCCCGAGGCGCTGCTGAACCGGATGCGGGCGGCCCGGAACGCCGGGCAGGGCTTCCAGACGGTGGAGGTGACCTCCTCGGCGCTGCTCGACATGGACTACCACGCCGCCGGGCTCGGGCCGGATGGCGACGTCGATGCGTTCGAGGCCGGCGTGCTCGACGCCATCGGCATGCCCAAGGAAATCTCGCTGCGGCATGCCAGCACGCATTTCCTGCACATCTTCTCGGGCGATGGCTATGCGGCCGGCTACTACAGCTACATGTGGAGCGAGGTGCTGGACGCGGACGGCTTCGAGGCCTTCCAGGAGGCGGGCGATCCGTTCGATCCGGCGACGGCGGAGCGGCTCTACCGGTTCATCTACTCGGCCGGCGGTTCGCGCGACTATGGCGAGGCCTACCGGCAGTTCCGCGGGCGCGATCCGCAGATCGGCGGGCTGCTGAAGGGCCGGGGGTTCGTGGAGGCGGAGGCGTGAGCTTCGGGCTTTCCCCACCTCCGTTAGCCACAGGGGCAAAATCGATTCCGGTTCGTGCAAAGAAATGCTCTATATCCTCCCGGAGCGGAGGTAGCGGCGTCAGCAGGGCCCGGTTTCGACCAAGGCTCCGGGAATAGGGCGGGATGCAACTCGACGACACGGCGACCATTCTTGGACGCGCCGAATTTTTCGAAATTTGCGACGCCGATCAACGGCGGCTGCTTGCCTTTGCCTCGGAGCGGAAGAAGTTCCGCCCGGGCACGGTGATCTATGCCTCGGGCGATGTGCCCGAAGGCGCGCATGTGCTGATTTCGGGCACCATAGCGACGACGCAGGATGGCGGCGAGAGCAACCCCTACCTCATCCACGAGCAGGGCGCGCTGATCGGCGCCATGGGCCTCGTGGTGTCGAAGCCGCGGCCGGTGACGGTGAAGGCGATCGATTCGGTGGAAACGCTGTTCGTGCCGCGGACGGCCTTCATGAAGCTCGCCAACCAGTATCCGGCGCTCGCCGCGCGGGCGGCAGAGCGGATTCGTGCCGAGCTGCTGGGGTATCTGGGGGCGGTGTCGAGCGTGCGGGGGAAGATCGTCTAGGGCCTCCATACCTTGGGCCGTTGAGGGTGCTCCCGTTGCCATTCGAGCGTAGCTCTCATGGCCTCCTCACCTAAAATCGCTCCACTGGAGCGATTTTGCTTTCGGCACGGTTCGGAGTGTTCCACGTGAATCGTCACTCCGGCACCACCGCGTCGACCTCGATTTCCACCAGCCAGTCGGGATCGACGAAGGCGGTGACCTGCATCAGGGTGGTCACCGGGCGGATGGTGGCGAAGGCTTCGGCGTGGGCGGCATCTTTCCACAGCGCAATGTCGGTGAGGATGATGCGGGTGCGCGTCACGTGTTCCAGCTTGCCGCCGGCGTCGGCGAGCGCCTTGTCGATGATTTCGAGGCAGCGTTTCGTCTGGGCGTAGACGTCGCCGATGCCGGCCGTGCCCCCACCCGCCGCGATCGGGGCGGTGCCGCCGACGGCAATGTGGTTGCCGACGCGGACGGCGCGGGAAAAGCCGATCACCGGTTCGAGGTAGGAGCCGGAGGAAACGAGGGTGCGGACTTCAGTCATTGGGTGTCTGCATGGAAACGGACGGCCCCCTGGACCTCCCCCATGGGGAGGTGAAGGAAGAAGCTCATTCGAACCGGGTGATGACGGGGACGTGGTCGGAGGGCTTGTCGGTCCAGCCGCGAGCCGGGCGGACGATCTCGGCATTCACCGTGTGGGCGGCGATGTCGGCGGTGGCCCAGATGTGGTCGAGCCGGCGGCCCTTGTTGGTCAGGTCCCACTCCTTGGCGCGGTAGCTCCACCACGAGTAGAGCTTCTGGTCAGCGGGGAAATACTTCCGCACCACGTCGACCCAGCCATGACCGCCGGTGAGCAGGGCGTTCAGCGCTTCGGTTTCCAATGGCGTGTGGCTGACGACGTCAAGCAGCTGCTTGTGGCTCCACACATCGTGCTCCATCGGCGCGATGTTGAAGTCGCCGCAGATCAGCTGGCGTTCCTTGAAGTGATCCTCGCCGAACCAGGCCTTCAGCTCCTTGAGGAAGCCGACCTTGTGCTTGAACTTGGGGTTCAGCTCGACATCGGCGAGGTCGCCGCCGGCCGGGATGTAGAAATTGTGCACTGTGACAGGACCCCGGCCGAAATCGGTGATGGCGGAGACGTGCCGGCTCTCTTCAATCTCGCAGAACACCCGCGAGGAGATGTCGGTCAGCGGGTGCTTCGAGATGATGGCGACGCCGTGGTAGCCCTTCTGGCCGTGTACGGCCTGGTAGGGGTAGCCGGCGGCGGTGAATTCCTGGCGCGGAAACTGGTCATTCAGGCACTTGATCTCCTGCAGGCACAGGATATCGGGCCGGTATTGCTCGATGAACTGCAGCACCAGCGGCAGCCGCAGGCGCACGGAGTTGATGTTCCAGGTGGCAAAGGTGGTCGGCATGGGGCGCCCGCATCAGGTGAGGCGCCCCTTATGGCGAGGCGGCGGGAGTCGGTAAAGCCGGTTTCGGCTCAGTTCTCGGCCGGCGCGTTGACGGCGCGGAAGGTCGGGTCGATGTAGAAATACGCTCGCGGGATCTCGACGCCGTACTCGACGTCATACAGCGAGAAGGTCAGCTCGTTGCCGCTCGGCTCGGTGAGCGTCCACTGCTTGAGGTCCTTGCTTTCGGTGTCGAAGACCAGCGCGACGCGCACGACGCCGCGCGGGGTGTCGTCCTGCAGGGTCAGCGACACGTAGTCGTCGGACTGGGCGATGGCGACGAGGTTGGCGGTGAACAGGTCGATATTCTCATCGAGGAACTGACGCAGCGGCACCTTGTCCTGGGGGTAGGCGTACTGGGTCTTTTCCTTGCGGTCGACGACGTAGAAGCCGCGCCCGACCGAGACGATCTGCTCGTAAGACGGCGGATTGTAGCGGAACAGCACCTTGCCCGGTCGCTCGATGAAGAACGTGCCCTCGATGCGCGACCCCTGGGTGTCGATCTGGAGGAAGCGTCCCACCATGGTCCTGACGCCTGAATTATGGGCGTTGATCTCGTTGATCAGCTGGCGCTCGGCGTCGGTGAGGGTCCGCGGCTCGGCCTGGGCCAAAGCCGGTGCGGCGAGGGCGGTGACGGCGGCGAGCGCGATGAAGGTGCGGCGGAGCATGGCGGGACGCGTTTCCGTGTTCGTTCAAGGTTGACGATGCCTGTACGCGGCAAATGCGGCAAGAGGTGGAAAGGCTCCAATTCTAAGCCGCAGGGCAATTGACCGGCGCGGGCTGCTCGGTCACCAACCGCTGATGCAGTATGGAGCAGATCACCAGCCAGACCAGCGGGCGGCGCGGCCTCGCCGTATCATCCTCTATGGCGCCGGCTCGGCGCGCTGGCGGGAGGCGCTGAATCCGGCGAGCGGGGTCTGGGACGGTGTGCCAGGCGTAAGCGAGGTGGTGTTCGCGGAGCGGTTCTCCGACCTGCTGCGGCAGGGCTGGGGCGAAGGCCGGCGGAGCATCGTGCTGCCGCTGCGGCGACGAGCGTTGCAGCGCTTTCCCCGGCTCTGGTGGAACCTGGCGCCCAGCCGCTTCGCGCACGACACCTGCGCCGACAAGCTGCGGTTCGACCGGTTCATACGGTCGGCCGGGATGGCCAACATGGTGCCGGCAAGCTGGCGGCTAGTGGCTGAGTGCCGCTTTCCCTGTGTGATCAAGCGCTTCGACAAGGATGGCAGTTTCGGAGTGAGGGTTGTCGGCTCGATGGATGAGCTTGCGGCGACACTCGCGGCGAAGCCGTTCCGGCGCCGGCCTGTCCTGTTTCAGGACCTGGTCGAGGGGCTGATCGACCACGCCACCCATTGCGTGGCGGTCGACGGGCGGATCGTCTGGCAGACGAGCTATGCCTACGACATCGATCCCACTACGCGGGTGCAGACGACCGCGGATCATGCCGGACGGCGGCGGATCGTAGCGTCGGCCACGGTGCTGGCGCAGTTCGAGCGGGTGCTGACGGCGCTCCGCTATAGCGGGCCGGTGTCGTTCGACTGGCGGCCGCGGGGCGAGGGGGCGGTGCTGTTCGAGATCAACCCGCGCTTCGGCGGCTCGCTGATGCTCGACATCAATCGCGACGACCTGCGGGCGGGGCTCACGGCGGTGGTGCAGCATGCGAGGCCGCCGGAGTGGGTGCCCGGCAGCCGGGGGTGAGGGGCCGGGCGGCCCCTCAGTATCCGTCGGCGTTGTTGCCGACGAGGATCTCGCGCTTGCCGGAGTGGTTGGCGGCGGAGATGACGCCTTCCTTTTCCATGCGCTCGATCAGGGTGGCGGCCTTGTTGTAGCCGATGGCGAGGCGGCGCTGGATGTAGGAGGTGGAGACCTTCTTGTCGGTGATCACCACGTGGACGGCCTTGTCGTAGAGCTCGCCGCCCGAGCCGCCTCCATTGCCGTACTCGTCGCCGCCGCCCGTCGCGCCGTCGTCGCCCATCTCGTCCTCGTCGGCGACGATGGCGTCGAGGTAGTCCGGCGAGCCCTGCGACTTGAGGTGCGAAACCACCGCCTCGACTTCGCTGTCGGCGACGAACGGGCCGTGCAGGCGGCGGATGCGGCCGCCGCCGGCCATGTAGAGCATGTCGCCGTTACCGAGCAGCTGCTCGGCACCCTGCTCGCCGAGGATGGTGCGGGAGTCGATCTTCGAGGTCACCATGAACGAGATGCGGGTGGGGAAGTTGGCCTTGATGGTGCCGGTGATGACGTCGACCGACGGGCGCTGCGTGGCGGTGATCACGTGAATGCCAGCGGCACGAGCCATCTGCGCGAGGCGCTGCACCGAGCCTTCGATTTCCTTGCCGGCGACCATCATCAGGTCGGCCATCTCGTCGATGATGACGACGATGAAAGGCAAGGGCTCGAGGTTGAATTCCTCGCTCTCGAAGATCGGCTCGCCGGTCTCGTGGTCGAAGCCGGTCTGCACGGTGCGGGTGATGACTTCACCCCTGGCCTTGGATTCGGTGACGCGCATGTTGAAGCCATCGATGTTGCGCACACCGATCTTGCTCATCTTGCGGTAGCGGTCCTCCATCTCGCGCACCGCCCACTTGAGGGCGACTACGGCCTTGCTCGGATCGGTCACGACCGGTGTGAGCAGGTGCGGGATGCCGTCGTAGATCGACAGTTCCAGCATCTTGGGGTCAATCATGATCAGGCGGCACTGCTCGGGGGTCATCTGGTAGAGCAGCGACAGGATGAATGTGTTGATACCGACCGACTTGCCCGAACCGGTGGTGCCGGCGATCAGCAGGTGGGGCATTTTCGCCAGGTCGGCGATGATCGGCTCGCCACCGATGGTCTTGCCGAGGCAGATCGGCAGCTTGCCCTTCATCTTCTCGAAATCGGTCGAGGCCAGCATTTCGCGCAGGTAGACGGTCTCGCGCACCTCGTTGGGCAGCTCGATGCCGATGGCGTTGCGGCCAGGGACAACGGCGACGCGGACCGAAATGGCGCTCATCGAGCGGGCGATGTCGTCGGCGAGCGAGATGACGCGGGATGACTTGATGCCGGGAGCGGGCTCGAGTTCGTACAGGGTCACCACCGGGCCGGGGCGGACATTGATGATGTCGCCCTTGACGCCGAAATCGGCGAGCACGGATTCGAGCTTGCGGGCCATGGCTTCGAGCCGCTCGGGCGCATGCTCGGGGCTGGCGCCCTTGTGGCGCGGTGGCGCCAAGAGGCTCAACTCGGGCAGCTGGAAGCCGCGGTTTTCGTCGAGCAGCGAGCCCTGGGCTTCGCGGGTGGCGCGGGTGCCGGGCTGCGGACGGGCAGCCGGCGGCGTGACGCGCGGGCTGATGGCGGGCTCGGCCTGCATCTGCGGCTGGGGAGCGGGCTGGCGCACCGGCTGCTGGGCAGCCGGCTGGCGCGAGGCCATCGGGCCGCGCAGGGGGGTCTGCATTTCCCAGCGGGGCGGCTCGGGCTCGAAATCGGCCTCGTCGGTGTCGTCCATCTCGAACGGCGCTTCGTCGTCCTCGGTCGCGTCGAAGTCTTCGGCGGGCGCGAGGTTGATGCGGCGTTCCATCTGCGGCTCGGCGCGGGCGGCGGTATAGGGGGTGCTGCCGGAGACGGTTGGCTGCACCGGGGCGCCGACCTGCGGCTGCACGTTGACCTGCGGCGCAACGCCCGGAGCTCCGTCGAGGCTCGGCTCCATGCCATCGGTGCGGAGCACCTCGGCTTCGGCGGCGGCTGCCTTGCGAGCCGCCATGCCGGCGCGGGCGCGCTTCAGCGCGGCACCGGCGGAATAGCCCATGTGCGCGGCGGCGCCGAGGATCACGTCGAACACCGAATCGCGGTCGGCGCGATCGTCAGCGCGGGTTTCGGGGTCGACGGCCGGGGCGGATTTCGCCTTGCGCTTGCCCTTCTGCTCCGGCATCGCGACCTTGGGCATGGTCACCTTGCCAAGGCCCATGGCGAGCCAGAACAGCGCCAGCGCGGGGGCGGCGATGATGATGGCGAAGAGCGTGGCGGTGACCGGCTGCGGCTGCTCGCCGGCGACGGCAGTGGCGAGGTTGGTGAAGCCGGTACCGATCAGCCCGCCGAGCCCGGTCGGCAGCGGCCAGCTCTCGGGGGCGGCGAAGAAGGCGAACACACCGCAGGCGAGCAGGCTCGATGCCACCCAGGCCAGTACGCGCAGGCCAATCTTCGAGGGGCTGCGGAGGCGGACGAAGCACCAGCCCCAGAGCGCCAGCGGCACCAGCAGCGGCAGGATGCCGATGCCGAAGACCTGGAAGCTCAGGTCGGCAATTACCGCGCCCGGAAAGCCGAGCCAGTTCTGTGCCGGGTTGCCCGAGGCATAGCTGAGGGACGGGTCATCCACATGCCAGCTGGCAAGGGCCACCAGCACCACCGCCACCAGCCCGAGCAGGATCGCCCCGATCAGGCGGACCGGGATGCGAATCGCGATGGCAGGAGGGGCCGGGTTCCCCATGGCGGGGCGGGCGTCTTCGAGCAGGTGCTGTGCCGGCATCGGATACTCTACGCAACAGGAACATCCGGCGGACCTGACAGAGGCCACGCCGATCAAGCCGCAGATTAGGGCCTGCCGGTTAACGACGGGCTAACCATGCGAGCCAGCGGGCTCGACAGGACTCTCGATGTGGGGATGCAGACTGGCTGGAGCGTGGCGACTGTCGGGCGGATGCACCGAACTCCCTATGGCGTCGCGGCCTTCCGGGCGAAGAAGATTTCGACTCTGGTCCCGAGGTCGGGCGACGACGACATGCTCACAGACGCATGGGCGTTCTGTCGGAGGGACTGCACGATCAGTGCACTGAGCTTGCCGGGCTTGGGCCAGGTCAGATCAGGGTCCATTCCAACCCCATCGTCAGAGATGGTGATGCGGCAGCCGGTGTCATCGACGAGGCTATTCAGCGAGATCGTGCCTCCTGCACGGCCGACAAAAGCATGCTTGAGCGCATTGGTCAGCAGCTCGTTGATGACAAGTCCCGTCGGCATCGCAACGTCGAGCGAAACAGGCCATGTATCGACCTGGAGATTGAGGTGGATGCCCTCGACTGCGTGCGCTGCCATCACCGCGGAGGCAATCTGGCTGACATAGACGCCCAGGTCGATGCTGTCAGGCTTCGCTTCGTCCGACAGCGATCGATAGAGCAGCGCCAGCGACTCGATCCGGCCCGCAAGCTTGCTGAACCGGGCCGCCGAGTCATCGGCCGGCTGGTTCTTCGCCTCCAGCCGGATCAGGGCGGTGATCATCTGCAGATTGTTCTTCACCCGGTGCTGCAGCTCGCGCAACTGCACGTCGCGCTCCTGGATCTGCCTTGTCAGTTCCTCCTGCTGCCCGCCTCGGGCCGTAGTCTCGGCGAGGGCAACCAGGCGGAACAGCGCTACGCCGTCTTCATCCTCGATGGTGCTCGACCATGCATCGACGACAATGATCGTCTCACCGGCCCCAACGGAAAAGGTGCCGAGGTAATCGTCGCTCGACAGCAGGGCCGCGCCCAGATCGGTGCCATCGGCTGCCGATGCAACCGAGATCGGCAGGGCATTCCAGGGACGACCCTGCAGGGTTGCGCCCGACGTTCCGGTCAGGCGTTCGAATTCGAGGTTCGCGTAGGTTAGGCGTTCGGACGGATGCAGCTCGGACACGGCAACGGCGAAAGGCACATGGTCCAGAAACTGCTTGAACCGCTTGCTTTCGAGCGCATCCGCCAGGTTGGGAGTCTCGAGCAGGGCCTCGATCTGTCCGTCTTTATCTCGGTTATCGCCCATACGGTGACCTCCACGCGTTCGTATTCTGCGCGGCCCGTTCGGGAGGCCGTCGTCCTTCCCTATCAGGTTGAGCCGATGCTTGCGTAGCTACTTTGGGGAAGTGGGCCGAGCACTCGATTGCCCAGTCTCACGTGCACTGCCCATCACGCTTGCAAATGACTGACCAGTCAGTTATGAGCTTGCTGACCAGTGGGTCAGTTAGGACCGGGAACGATGAGCGACAGTATACCGGAGCGGGGCCCGAAGTTTCGGAGGCGGGCGGAGGCGCGGCCCGATGAGGTGCTGGATGCGGCGCTCGAGCTGTTCATGGAGCAGGGGTTTGCGGCGACGCGGGTGGAGGACATCGCGAGGCGCGCCGGGCTGAGCAAGGGCACGGTCTATCTCTACTTTCCGTCCAAGGAGGCGGTGCTGGAGGGGTTGGTGCGGCGGGCCATCGTGCCGATCGCCGACAGCGCGCTCGAGGCGCTCGGGAGCTACGAGGGCGATCCGCGCATCGTCATTTCGACGGTGATCCGGATGATCGGGCACCGGTTCGGCGATCCGCGCATCGTTGCCATCCCCAAGGTGGTGTTCCGCGAGGTGCTGGGCTTTCCGCATCTTGCCCAGATGTACCGCACCGAGGTGCTCGACAAGGTGCTGCCGGTGGTGTCGGGGCTGATCCGGCGCGGGGTGGAGCAGGGCTACCTGCGGCAGGTCGATCCCGAGCTGACGGTGCGCTCGATCATCGGGCCGATGCTGCTGCACCTGGTGATGGCCGAGGTGTTCGGGATCACGCCGGCGGGCGGGCTGCAGTTCGACAAGCTGGTCGACAACCACCTCAGCATTCTGTTCGACGGCCTCAGTGCGCCGCCGAGCGCGAAAACCTGGTCGAGTTCGTAAGGGAGTTCGGCAATGGAAGCGTTTCTTGCCTCGGTACTGGCCTTCTTTGTCGGCGTGATCGCGCTGGTCATCCCCGGCTTCCGCACGGCCGAGCCGCCGCGCTGGAACGGCTATGTCGAAGCCGACTATGTCTATGCCGCGCCCCTCGGCGCCGGACAGATCGCGACGCTTGCCGTGCGGGAAGGCGATACCGTGGCGGTGGGCGACGTGCTGTTCACGCTGGGCCATGGCCAGCAGCAGGCGATGCTCGACAGCGCCGAGGCCGGGGTCGCGGTGGCGGAAGCGAACCTCGCCAACCTTACCACCGGCAGCCGGCAGGACGAGATCGATGTGATCCGGGCGACGCTGAGCAAGGCGCAGTCCGACCTGAGCCTCGCCCGGGATAACTCCGCCCGATCGGGCAAGCTGTTCGCCGAGGGCATCGTGACCCAGGCGCAGCTCGACCAGGCCCGCGCCAGCCTCGCCAGCGCCGAAGCCGCTGTGCGGCAGCTGCAGGCGCAGCTGAAGGTCGCCGAACTGCCGGCTCGCGACGCGCAAAGGCTGGCGGCCGAGGCCAATGTGGCCATGGCCAGGGCGGCGGTCGAAAAGGCCGCTTCGGAGCTTGCCGACCGGAGCGTGCTGGCGCCGGCGGCGGGGCGGATCGAGCGGCTGTTCTTTGATGCGGGCGAGGTCGCTGCGGCCGGTGCACCGGTGGTGGCGATCCTTCCCGAGGGGGCGCTCAAGGTGAAGTTCTACCTGCCCGAGGCGGTGCGGCAATCGTTCGCGCTGGGTGACAGGGTGGCCGTCAGCTGCGATGGTTGCGCGGCGGGGCTCACGGCCAGTGTCAGCTACTTTGCGGCGGACCCACAGTTTACCCCGCCGGTGATCTACTCGCGCGACGAGCGCAGCCGTCTCAGCTTCCTCGCCGAGGCGACCCTCGATGCGGGCACGCTGCATCCTGGGCAGCCGGTGACGCTGGAGCGGCTGCCATGACCGCTGCCGTTCCCGTGATCGAGGTGACCGGCCTTACCAAGCGTTTCGGCGAGCGGCTGGTGGTCGACGATTTCGACATATCCGTGCCGCGCGGCGCGATCTACGGCTTCCTCGGGCCGAACGGCTCGGGCAAGACCACGACCATCCGCATGCTCTGCGGCCTCCTCACCCCCGATGCGGGCGAGGGCACCTGCCTCGGCTTCGACGTCCGCAAGCAGGCCGGGCGGATCAAGGAGCAGGTCGGCTACATGACGCAGAAGTTCTCGCTCTACGAGGACCTGTCGATCCGGGAGAACCTCGATTTCATCGGGCGCATGTACCGGCTCGACCGGCGGCGGGAACGGGTCGACCAGGCGCTCGGCGATCTCGGTCTCGCCGACCGGCAGAAGCAGCTCGCGGGGTCGCTGTCGGGCGGCTGGAAACAGCGACTGGCGCTCGCCGCCTGCCTGCTGCACGAGCCGAAACTGCTGCTGCTGGACGAGCCGACCGCCGGCGTCGACCCCAAGGCGCGGCGCGACTTCTGGGACGAGATCCGGCGGCTGTCGGCGAAGGGGGTCACGGTGCTTGTCTCGACCCACTACATGGACGAGGCGGTGCAGTGCGATTTCATCACCTACATCGCCTATGGCAAGAAGCTGATCGACGGGCCGTCGGCGCAGATCCCCGAGCTGGTCGGGCTCGAGACCTGGCGGGTCGAAGGCGAGGGGCTGCCGGCGCTTGAAGCGCGCCTGAAAACCGAGCCGGGCGTCGAGCAGGTGGCGCGGTTCGGCACGGTGCTGCATGTTTCGGGCACCGACAAGGAGGCTTTGCGCGCTACCATGAAACGCCTTGAAGCGGCGGGGACGCAGCGCTGGAGCCTGCAGGTGGCGGGGCTGGAGGAGGCGTTCATCTACCTGATGGCCGGCGCGCGGGACAATTTCTCCGCCCAGCCGAAGGCGGCGTGAGATGGCCGCGCTGTCGCTCAGGCGCTTCGGTGCGGTGCTCTACAAGGAGTTCATCCAGATGCGGCGCGACCGCATCACCTTCGGCATGATGATCGGGCTGCCGATCATCCAGCTGATGCTGTTCGGCTTCGCCATCAACTCCGACCCGCGTCATCTGCCGACGCTGGTGGAGATGAACGACAACGGTCCGCTGAGCCGGGCGGTGATCGCGGGGATGCAGAATTCGTCCTACTTCGACTTCCGGGGCCCGGTGTCGGGCGTCGCCGAGGGCGAGGAGGCGCTGCGCAAGGGCGAAGCGAATTTCGTCATCGTCATCCCCGAGAACTTCGAGCGCGACGTGGTGCGCGGACGGAACCCGCAGATCCTAGTTGCCGCCGATGCCTCGGACCCGTCGGCGACCGGCGGGGCGGTGGCGGCGCTGTCGGGCATCGTCTCGGTGGCCGTGGCGGAGACGCTGACCGGGCCGCTGGCGAAGCCGGCGAGCGGGGCGCCATTCGGTGTCGTCGTCCACCGCGAGTACAATCCGGAGGGCAAGACCTCGGTCAATATCGTGCCGGGCCTGCTCGGCATCATCCTCAGCATGACCATGGTGATGATCACCGCTGTCGCCATCGTCAAGGAGACCGAGCGCGGCACCATGGAGATGCTGATCTCAACGCCGGTGCGGCCGCTCGAGGTGATGCTGGGCAAGATCCTGCCCTATGTCTTCGTCGGTTATGTGCAGACGGCGGTGTTCCTGCTGGCTGCCATGCTGATCTTCGCCGTGCCGTTCGAGGGCAGCCTGTGGGCCTTTTTCGTCGGCTTCAACCTGTTCATCGTCGTCAACCTGGCGCTCGGCTTCCTGATCTCGACGGCGGCGAAAAACCAGATGCAGGCGATGCAGCTCAGCTTTTTCACCATCCTGCCGTCGATCCTGCTGTCGGGCTTCATGTTCCCGTTCGCCGGGATGCCGGGCTGGGCGCAGTTCATCGGCGAAGGCGTGCCGGCGACACATTTCCTGCAGATCGTCCGCAAGGTGATGCTGAAGGGCGGCGAACTGGGCGACGTGACCACCGAACTCTGGGCGTTGCTGGCGATCCTCGTGGTGATCTCCGCCGTCGCCATGCTGCGCTATCGGCAGACGCTTGACTGAGTACGTGAAAGACTTGCTGTTGCAGTTTTGCACCAGACGAGTCGTTCATCGCCTGCTAACCATGCTGTACTCACGATTGCGTCGGTGGGGATTATGGGGCGTTTTCTTTTTTCGGCCGGAATTGCGGCAGCGGTTTTGCTTGCGGGTGCCAGCGCACAGGCCGCAGGGGTCTCGGACCAGCATCGGTCGACCTCCGTCATCGGCGGCTATGCCGGAGTTATCCAGACCGAACTCGACAACCCCGAGGTTGGCTTCAACGAGAGCGCCGAGGGCTACCTCGTCGGTCTCGATGCATATTTCAACACTTGGCTTTCCAGCAATTTTGCCACTCAGTTCGATCTGAACGCGCGCTTCACCGGCGGGCAGGAGTTCGAGCCGGGGGTGGTCAGCTACGGCGAGTCCTTTTCGGGCGGCGTGCATGTCGCCTATCGCGACCCCGAGAAGTTCGCGCTTGGCGTCTTCGGCGCGGCGCAAAAGGCCGGCTACCACACCGAGTTCGGCGATGGCTTCGCGCCCGGCATCGGCCTCGTGGGTGTCGAGGGCCAAGCCTATGTAGACGACCTGACCATCTACCTGCAGGCCGGCGTAGCACAGGGTGATCGCGTCGATGTCGGCGGTGGCGCCTTCTATCGCGACTATGGCCAGTTCAAGTTCGTCCGCGGCGTTCTTCGCTACTTCCTCAACGACAACCTCAAGCTCTCGGCCGAAGCGAGCTATTCGGAGGGCGAGATCGGCTACTATGCCTTCAATGGCGTTTATGTCGGCACCGAAGTTCCGGTATCGATTGCCACGATCAAGCTCGGCGTCGACTGGCGTCCCGACGGTTCGGACGCCAGCTTCTTTGCCGCCTACGAGGCGAGCCTCAACAGTCAGTCGATCTCGGGCGTCGACCGCTCATCGATCGACCATCGCCTGCTTGCCGGCCTGAAGATCGACTTCGCCGCCGAGACGCTCAAGGCGCGAGACCGCGAGGGCGTTACCTGGGACCTGCCGCAACTGGCGGACGGCATCGCGCAGGGCAACAACCTCAACTATTGCTTCATCGGTGACTGTTTCCCGAACAACGTGCCGCTGCCGCCGTAACCGGCTCGGCGTCAACTCCCCCACGCAACAGTGAGCAAGGCCCGTCGGCTTCCAGTCGGCGGGCCTTGCTTCGTGGTGGGGGCAGGCGCATCTGAGGGCAAGTGAGTGACGGAGTGATCAGATGAAGAGTGTTGTGTTCGATGCGTTTGGCAGCCCGCGCCAGGTGTTGCGTGTGGCCGATGTGCCCGTGCCGCAGCCGGGGCCGGGGCAGGCGCGGGTTCGGCTGGTGCTGGCGCCGATCCACAATCACGACCTGATGATCATCACCGGCCACTACGGCATCAAGCCGAAGCTGCCGCACCATCCGGGTACCGAGGGCCTCGGCATCGTCGATGCGGTGGGCGAGGGTGTGACCAACGTGAAGGTCGGCGATCGGGTCACCGGCGGGGCGTCGGCGACGTGGTCGGAGTTCTTCCTCACCGCCGCCGCCGGGCTGGCGATCGTGCCGGATACGATCGACGACGCCACCGCCTGCCAGCTCACGGCGATGCCGATGAGCGCGGTGCGGCTGCTGGCCAACCTCGAGGTGAAGTCCGGTGACTGGATCGCCCAGAACGCCGCCAACGGCGCGGTGGGCAAGATGCTGGCGAAGCTGGCGGCGGAGCAGGGGGTGCGCGTCCTCAACATCGTGCGGCGCGAGGACGCGGTAGCGGAGCTGGCGGCTGAAGGGATCAGCGACGCGGTGTCGTCCGAGCACGAGGACTGGCAGGACCGCGCCAAGGCGATCACTGGCGGCGCGCCGGTGATCCGTGCGGTGGATTCCATCGGCGGCCGCGCCGCCGATGAGCTGATGGACCTGCTGGCATCGGGCGGACGGCTCGTCTCGTTCGGCGCGCTGTCGGGCCGGCCACTGCAGGTGTCGGCCGAGAACCTGCTGTTCAAGCAGACGACGATCTCCGCCTTCTGGGCGGCGCGTCCCGAAACGAAGATGACGCCGGCCGAACTGGGCGCTGCCCGCGCCGATCTCATCAGCCGCGCGGCATCGGGGGCGCTGAAGCTGCCGATTGCCCGGGTCTTCTCGCTCGCGGAAGCCGCCGAAGCGGCGGAGGCCAGCAACGAGAAGGGCCGGCCGGGGAAGATCGCGCTGCGGCCCTAGTCTCCCCGGCAAACCGCCTCAGCCGAGCCGCGCGATCACTTCGTCGGTGCTGGTGATTTCGCTGATCTTGGGCAGCTGGACCCGCACGGCGTGCTCGTGCGCCTCGGCGTTCGTCTCGGTCATGGCATCAGTGATGCTCACGACGTTGTAGCCGCGGTCATAGGCGTTGCGGGCGGTGCCCTCGACGCCGCTCGACGTCGAAATGCCGCACAGGAATATCTGGGTCACGCCAAGGCGGCGCAGCTCGCGGTCGAGACCCGTGCCGTAGAAGGCGCCGACGTTCAGTTTCGTCACGAGGATGTCGCTCGGCTGAACGCCGAGTTCGGGAATCAGCACGTGCCAGTCAGCGGGTGGCGCAAAGGCGGCTGTGTTCTCGGTGCGACCTGGTGCGCGGCCGGCAACGTTGACCAGAATGACCGGCAATTGCCTGGCGCGGAACGCCGCGATCAATCGCACGGCCCGGCCGATTATCTCCCCTGCCGGCGGCACCATCGGCTGCGAGACGATGCCCTTCTGCAGGTCGATGACGACGAGGGCAGGCTTGTCGTCGAGCTGGGTCAGGGGCATGCGTTTTCCTTTGCCGGGTGCGTCAGGTCAGCCCCAGCATCTGGTCCTGCAGCTGGCGGAGCGCGTAGAGGCGCGTCGTCTGGTCGGGCAGGGCGTTGGCGGTGGTGATCAGGTCGCCCTTTTTCACCGGCGCCGTCACCTTGCCGCCTTCGAGCAGACCGACCGGTACGGCACGCTTGGCTCGGGCGTCGCCGATGGTGAGGACGAAGCTGCGGTAGCAGGTCTCGCCGATGGCATCGAAGGTGTCGCCGACCTTGAGGTCGCGCTTGGCCACGGCGCACACTTCGGCTACGGGTGAGGGCAGCGGCACCATGTCGGGCTTTCCGTAGAGCATGATGCGCGCCGCGGTGAGCGGCACTTCGAGCGAGGTCAGGTGGTAGGGGCGGAAGAGCGCGTAGTACGGGCCCTTGCCGACATGCAGGTCGTCCATACGCTCGATGATGCGCGGGTGCTCGGCTTCGACGATGACGAACACGCCGGGCGCCACGCCCTTGCCGACGGTGAAATCGACGACGCCCTTCTTGTGCAGGATGCCCCCGTCTTCGCGCGGAATCAGGACCTTGACCATCTCGTCGCGGTCAGCCTTGGGGCCGTGCATGCCCGGCACATCGGGGACGAGACCGGTGGCGTTGGCGATGCAGGCCATCTCCACCATGGTTTTCGAGCCATCGACGAACTCGACCAGCATGCGGGGGTTCATGTTGCGGCGGATCGCTTCTTCGCGATAGTCGTCGGGGACGGCGTAATGGTTGAGCGGGTTGTTCTTGCCCTTGCCGGCCGAGACGATGCGGTAGCCGAGCGCCGAGGCGAACTCGATCAGCTCCATGCAGGAACTGGGCTCGTCGCCGGCGCCGACGGAGTAGATGACGCCGAGCTTGTCGGCCTGCTGCTTGAGGTAGGGGCCGATGGTGACGTCGGCCTCGACGTTCATCATCACCAGGTGCTTGCCGTGCTCCATGGCCATGAGGTCGTAGTCGGCGGCAACGCCCGGCTTGCCGGTGGCGTCGATCACCACGTCGATCAGCGGGTTCGTCACCATGGTCTCGACCGAGGTGACGGCCATCTTGCCCGCCTCGATGGCGGCGGTGACCTTGGACTGGGTGTCGGCCTCAATGGCGTGGCTGTCGTCGCCGTAGGCGATGGTGGCAGCCTCGCGCGCGGTGTGCGGGCGGCGGGTGGCGATGGCGGCGATCTCGATGCCGCGCATCAGCGCGCCCTGGGTCACGAGGTCGGTGCCCATTTCGCCAGAACCGATGACGCCGATGCGGATCGGCCGGCCTGCGTCGGCGCGAGCCTTGAGGTCGCGGGCGATGCCGGTGAGGTGGACGTTGGCGAGTGAAACTGGGGGAGTGTTTGCCTTCATGGCCTCGTGCTTTATCACTCCACGCAAGCCATTGGAACCGAGCATCAAATGACCGGACAACTCGACATCAGCCGCGAGGACAATCTTGGCATCATCGCCCTCAACCGGCCCGAGGCGATCAATGCGCTGAACGCCGAGATGATCGGCGGCATCATTCGCACGCTGGAGCAGTGGCGCGACGATGACGGCATCCGCGTGGTGCTGTTCGAGGGGCGCGGGGCCCGCGGCTTCTGTGCCGGCGGCGATGTGCGGGCGGTGCGGCAGCTGGTGCTCGACGGGCGGCTGGACGAAGCCGACGCGTTCTTTGCCGCCGAGTATTTCATGAACGGGCTGATCGCCACGTTTCCGAAACCAACCGTCGCCGTGTCGCATGGTGTGGTGATGGGCGGCGGCATCGGCATCGCCGGGCACTGCCGCTACCGCTTCACGACGCCAGATAGCAAATGGGCCATGCCGGAGGCGGCGATCGGTTTTGTCGCCGATATCGGCATCAACCAGATCCTGGCGCAGGCGCCGCTGCACCGGGCGCTCGCCTTCCTGATGAGTGGGGTCACGGTCGGCCCGGCCGATGCGCTGGCGCTGGGGCTGGCCGACTGCATCCACGATCCGGCGCGTCGGGAAGCCCTGCTCGACGGCATTGCGGCCGCGGCGCGCCATCCCAATCCGGATGCAGCGCTGGCGCACCTGGTGCAGGCCGAGATGCTGGCGGGGGGCGACGCGGCTTTCGTGCGGGCAGCCGATGGCTGTGCCACCATCGACTGGAGCAACGCCGCCGCCGTCGTTGCAGCCATCGCCGACCCGGGGCTCGCGGCAGCGCTGCGGTCGCGGTCGCCGACCAGCCTGGTCGCCATCCTCGAGAGCCACCTGGTGGCGCGAAAGCTGCCTGGCATCCGCGAGGTGCTGGCGGTCGACCTGGGGTTGGCGCAGCTGCTTTGCCGCTGGCCGGACTTCGCCGAGGGGGTCCGGGCGGTGCTGGTCGACAAGGACCAGCGGCCGGTCTGGCACCCGCAGGACCTCGCAACAGTCCCGGCCGGAGCGATACGCGCCGCTATCGCCGCTGCTATTGGTTCGAAACCGGTCTGAGCTTAGCACTTCTTAAACCGTTACCGCCGATGCTGATGCAGATCAGACCGGAAGGTTTGGGGACCAGAAGGTTAGGGGCATCTCGGGGCATGGCCCAGTCACGCAGCAAAACCGTCGCCTTGCCGGCGATCGTCGATCTCGACTCGCTCGATCCCATTCGCGACGAGCTGATCGACGCCGTGGAATCAGGGCCTGTGAAGGTCAAGGGTGCCGCTGTTGAGCGCGTGGCGACCAATGCATTGTTCATGTTGATGAGTGCGGCCGAGACCGCCCGTCGCAACAATTTCGCTTTCGCGGTGACCGAGCCCAGCGAGCCGTTCCGGCTCGCGGTGGAACGTCTTGGACTCGCCGGCGAGTTCGCCGCGATCATGGAAGGATAATCCTCAAAAAATGCGCGTTCTTACTGTCGACGATTCCCGCACCATTCTCGCGATGCTGCACCACACCCTCTCCAATGCGGGCTTTGAAGTGCTGCAGGCCGAGGACGGCCAGAAGGGCCTCGACGTGCTCCGGAACGAGAGCGTCGACGTGGTCATCACCGATATCAACATGCCGGTGATGGACGGCATCGAGTTCATCAAGAACGTGCGTGCCTCGGGCATGCACAACTCGCTCCCCATCCTGATCCTCACCACCGAAACCAGCCAGGACAAGCGCGACCAGGGCCGCGCTGCCGGCGGTACGGGCTGGATCGTGAAGCCGTTCGATCCTCAGAAGCTAATCTCGGTCATCCACCGCGTCGTCCACTGACGAGCCGGTCTGGCTGACCGTCCCCAAGTGCCCAGAAGGGTTTCGACTGGACTATGAGCGACCTCGACGACTTCAAGGCCACATACTTCGATGAGTGCTCCGAGCTGCTGCTCGAGCTCGAGGAGCAGTTCCATGCCATCGAGGACGGGGACCGCTCGGCAAACCGGCTGAACGCGGTGTTCCGCGCCATCCACTCGATCAAGGGTGGCGGCGGCGCCTTCGGCTTTGCCGACCTCGTCGCCTTCGCCCATGCCTACGAAACGCTGCTCGACCATGTCCGCGACGGCCGTATCGAGCTGGCCGATCATGTCGCGGTGCTGTGCATCCGCGCCAATGACATCGTCGCCGACTTCGTCGCGGCAGCCAAGGACGGGGTGCAACTGGCTCCCGGCTACGGCGACGACGAGAAGGCGCAGTTCGACGCCCTCACCTCCGGCAACGACCCCGACATGGCGGGTGAGCCGATGGAGGAGTTCGACATCGATTTCGTGCCGGTGATGGTACAGCTCGGTGGTGCCGACGATGCGCCCGAGCCGATCACGCTGGCGCCGCCGGCCGTCGACAGCTTCGAGGCCGCGCCGATGATCGAGGGCAACCGCTGGATCATCCGCTTCACGCCGCACTCCGAACTCTACGCCCGCGCCAACGATCCGCTGCTGCTGTTCCGCGAACTGTCGACGCTCGGCCAGCTCGAGGTTCGCACGCGGATCGACGAGATTCCGCCGCTGGCCGATTTCGAGCCGTTCGGCGTCTATTGCAGCTGGGAGATCACGCTGACCTCGGCAACGGCCGGCGAGGCGCAGATCGCCGAGGTGTTCGAGTTCGTCGACGGCAATTGCGACCTCGAGATCGTGTCTGTCGTTGCGGCGGCGACGCCGGTTGCCGCCACGGACGACGCGATGCCGAGCTTTGCCGAACTGGCCGGCATCGAGCCCAGCGAGGACAATCTCGACGCCGAGGTCGAGGAACTGGCAGCGGCCCAGCCGGGCAACCTTTTGAGCTTCGCCGACCTGGCCGAGGCGATGAAGCCGGCGCTGAAAGCCGCGCCGCCGGTGATGCCGAAGCCGCTCGCCGCTGCGCCGGCAGTCGCCGCCGACGACCATGATGGCGACAATGATCGCCGCAACGGCTCCGAAGACCGCCGCAACGGCGTGCAGTCGATCCGCGTCGACCTCGACAAGATCGACCGCGTCGTCAACATGGTGGGCGAGCTGGTGATTACCCAGTCCATGCTCACCCAGCAGATGGATGAGACGCTGCGTGCCCGCTACCAGGAACTGGTGCGCGGCATCGAGGTGCTGGCCCAGACGACGCGCGGCCTGCAGGACTCGGTGATGGCAATTCGCGCGCAACCGGTGAAGACCGTATTCAGCCGCATGCCGCGCCTCGTGCGTGAGCTTGCCAGCAAGACCGGCAAGAAGATCCGGCTCGAGACCATCGGTGAGAACACCGAGATCGACAAGACGATCATCGAGCAGCTTTCTGACCCGCTCACCCACATGATCCGCAACTCGGCCGACCACGGCATCGAGGTGCCGGCGCAGCGCAGTGCGGCGGGCAAGGGTGAGACGGGCGTCATTCGCCTGTCGGCCGAGCAGGCGGGCGGCAACATCCTGATCGCGGTGGAAGACGATGGCGGCGGCATCAATCGCGAACGCGTGCTGCAGGTGGCGCGCGACCGCGGCGTCGTCGGGCCCGAGCAGACGCTGACCGACGAGCAGGTCGACCAGCTGATCTTCGCCCCCGGCTTCTCGACGGCCGCCGAAGTGAGCGACATTTCCGGCCGCGGCGTCGGCATGGAAGTGGTGCTGAGTAACATCAAGAAGATCGGCGGCTCGGTGCACGTGAAGAGCTGGACCGGCAAGGGCACGCGGATGACGCTGCGCCTGCCGCTCACGCTGGCGGTGCTCGACGTCATGCTGGTGAAGGTGGCGGGTTCGCCCTACGTGATCCCGCTGTCGTCGATCGTCGAAACCATTCAGTGCGCGCGGGCCAATTTCTCGCGCATGCCGACCGGCGGCCAGGTGCTGCAGGTGCGCGGCGAATACGTGCAGGTCGTCGACCTCGCGAGCCGCTTCGAGATGGATACCAGCACAGACCGCGAAAATCGCTTCGTGGTGCTCTGCGAGGCCGAAGGTGGCGTCAAGATCGCGCTGATCGTCGATGACATCATCGGCCAGCAGCAGGTGGTGATCAAGTCGCTCGAAGAGAACTTCCAGTCCATCGAGGGTATCGCCGGCGGCACCATCCTGGGCGATGGCAACGTGGCGCTGATCGTGGACGTACAGGGACTGAAGACTTCAACCGCGACGCACAAGAGCGCCGCCTGAGACAAGCATTGGCCACGCAGAAGCGCGGCAGAAAAGGCCAGAAACCATGGAATCGCTAGCGTTCAAGGACGACGTCTCCGCCAGCAGCGTCGCCGCTGCCAACTCGCTGCAACTGATCGCCTTCTCGATCGGCGAGCAGACCTACGGCGTCGAGATCACCACGGTGCGCGAGATCCGCGCCTGGAACGGCGCCACCCCGCTGCCCAATACCCGCGAGTTCGTGCGTGGCGTGATCAACCTGCGCGGCACGATCGTGCCGATCTTCGACCTGCGTGCCCGCTTCGGCGAAGGCGTCACCTCGCCGACCAAGAACCACGTCGTGGTGGTGATGTCGGTGGGCGACAAGTGGGTCGGCATCCTGGTCGATGCGGTGTCGGACATCCTGACCGTCTCCAAGGACGAGATCCACAATGTGCCCGAGGGCAACTCGATCGACACCGAGCTGCTCAACGGCATCGTCACCCATGACAGCCGCATGGTCGGGCTCATCGACCTGCACGCGGTGGTGTCGGGCGCGAAGATGGACAGCTGACGCTCACCAGCGGCTGCGAGGGTTTCTAAGGGCGCCGGCTGGCGCCCTTTTGCATTCGTGCTGTTCCACGTGAATCAGGGTCGCCGCAGCTGTCAGTGTGAGACGGTGCCGTCGCGTCATCCATTTGGATATTTGTCCCGCCGGCCCATGATTCGCCGCAGTTCTGGGCCTGTGTCGCCCTTGCACCACGGGGAGCTTTCCCTCATGTTCGAAACATCCCAAATTCAACCAGTTACAGGGTAATACCCCGCCGGAGGTCCGCAACGATGCCCCACAGCACCCCCCTGATCTCCACGATCGTCGCGGGTCTGGTTCTAGCCTTTATCTTCGGGGCCATCGCCAATCGCTTCCGCATGCCGCCGCTGGTCGGCTACCTCATCGCCGGCGTGATGGTGGGACCGTATACGCCGGGCTTCGTCGCCGATGGGGACCTGGCGCTCGAACTGAGCGAAATCGGCGTCATCCTGCTGATGTTCGGCGTGGGGTTGCACTTCTCGCTGAAGGACCTGCTGAGTGTCCGCGCCCTCGCCATACCCGGCGCGCTGGCGCAGATCGGCGGCGCGACCCTGCTCGGCCTTGGCCTGGCACTGCTGCTCGGCTGGTCGGTCGGCGCGGGCCTGATATTCGGCCTGGCGCTGTCGGTGGCGTCCACGGTGGTGCTGCTGAAGGCGCTGCAGGACCGGCACATGGTCGAAAGCGAGAAGGGCAAGATCGCGGTCGGCTGGCTCATCGTCGAAGACATGGCGATGGTGCTGGCGCTGGTGCTGATCCCGGCGGTCGCCTCGGTCAACGGGGTGGAGGCGGCGACCCTGCACGATCCGTTCGTCGACTTCGTCGAGCGCTTCACCGGGCCGCTCGGCATTGTCGGGATCCTCGTGGTCACCATCGTCAAGCTCGCCGCCTTTGTCGGCTTCATGCTGGTGGTCGGCCGGCGGGTGATCCCGTTCGTGCTGCACTACACCGCCCATACCGGCAGCCGCGAACTGTTCCGGCTGGCCGTGCTCGCCATCGCGCTCGGGGTCGCGGCCGGCTCCGCCTACCTGTTCGGCGTGTCGCTGGCGCTCGGCGCATTCTTTGCGGGCATGATCCTTTCCGAAAGCGAACTGTCGCACCGGGCGGCGCAGGAGAGCCTGCCGCTGCGCGACGCGTTCGCGGTGCTGTTCTTCGTGTCAGTCGGTATGCTGTTCGACCCCAGCGTGCTGATTACCGATCCGCTGCCGGTGATCGCCACGGTGCTGATCATCGTGGTGGGCAAGTCGATCATCTCGTTCCTGATCGTGCTCGCCTTCCGGCACCCGATCTCGACTGCGCTGACCATCTCGGCCAGCCTCGCGCAGATTGGCGAGTTCTCGTTCATTCTCGCGGCGCTGGGCGTCGGGCTTGGCATCCTGCCTCCCGAGGGGCGGGACCTGATCCTCGCCGGCGCGATCATCTCGATCGTGATCAATCCGCTGATCTTCATGCCGCTCGATGCGCTGAGGCCGCGGCTCGAGCGCAGGTTCGGGACCACTGTGCCGGCGTACACGGGCGCTGCCCCCCGCACCGAGCCGGGCTTCGCGCCCGCTTCGCCGGTGGTCGTCGAGCCAGCGGAGGAGGACGCGGAGGAACTGGCGCGCGCGACGGTCAAGACCGGGCATATCGTGCTGGTCGGCTATGGCCGGGTCGGCACCGTAATCGCCGATTCGCTGAAGGAGCGGCAGGCGAGCTTCGTCGTGGTCGAGGATGCGGAGTCACGGGTCGACGCGGCCCGGGCGAAAGGTTTCGAGGTAGTCGTCGGCAACGCTGCAGCGGTGTGGGTGCTGAACCTTGCCAATGTGGACATGGCTGCAACGGTGGTCGTCGCCATCCCCAACGCCTTCGAGGCTGGTCGGGCGGTCGAGCAGGCGCGCAAGTCCAACCCGAAGGCGCTGATCGTGGCGCGGGCCCATTCCGACCAGGAAGTGGGCCATCTCAAGACGCTCGGCGCCAATGTGGTGATCCTCGGTGAGCGCGAGATCGCGCTCGGCATGGTCGATGTGGTCAACCGCGACTCGAGCGCCATCGCCGAGATCACCGCCGCCGACGCGGTGGCATCGGCGCTCGGCCCGCTGGCAGCGGCAGCGACCGAGCGGAAGCTCGCCGCCGATTCCAACCTGCTGGCCGAAGCGATCGGAGCGACCCATGTACAGCATGCCGATAGCGGTCCGGCAGAGCCGCCCTATGTGGTGTCGTCGCTGGGCGAGGAGCCCGATCCTGAGCCTGTGGCTGAGGTCGAGGTGGAAGCGGAGCAGCCGACGTCGGAACTGGTCGAGATGACGCCGGAGCAGCGCCTGGCGCCGCTGGTTCCGTCGGGCCCGCGGCCGGCCCTGCCGGCCACCAGGCCGGGCGACCTGTTCAACCCTGAAGTGCCGCCGCCCGTGGAAGAGAAGGCCTGACCGGTTAACCCGCCTTGCCGATTGGCGTGGCGGGCGCGCGGCAGCCGTCCTATAGCTCAGTGAAGACGGGGTGATCGTGCGCCCCGAGTGCCTCGACCGATGATTTCGCAAAAAGCCAAATATGCGCTCCGGGCCCTCGTGGCGCTCTGCCGGGTCCCGCCGAGTGAATCGCTGATGATCTCGGAGATTTCGCGCGAGCAGGCGATCCCCAAGAAGTTCCTCGAGCAGATTCTGCTGGAGCTGAAGCGGGCCGGCATCGTGATGAGCCGTCGCGGCCGCCTCGGCGGCTATGTGCTGCTGCGCTCGCCTGACCAGGTGACCTTCGGCGAGGTGCTGCGGCTGATCGACGGGCCGATCGCGCCGTTGCCGTGTCTTTCGAAGATCGCCTATCGCCGCTGCACCGATTGCGCCGACGAGGGCACCTGCGAAATCCGCCACGTGTTCGCCCGTGTCACGCTGGCCACCCGCGAGGTGCTCGACACCACCACGCTGGCCGACGCCGTGAAGAGCCGCACCGAGGACGTGCTGCTGGCCTGAGGCTGCCGATGTTGGGCGCCCCCTCCACCACGCATCTTGCGATGCGCGGTCCCCCTCCCCCGCGGCTTCGCCGCAGTGGAGGAGCACTTGAACCGCAGCGCCCTCAAAGGCGGCAAACACAAGCGTCGAGGGGCTCCTCAACCGCTTCACCGGGGGAGGGGCGCCCGGCCTCATCAGGTTGTCCTCAGTGGAAGTTGCGGCCGCGGGGGAGGGCGGCGCGGGCCTGGCGCTGCAGCATGTCCTGGCGCTGCCGTTCGGTGTCGTCGCGGGGATGCGGTGGGCCAGATTTGCCTTCGTCGGGCCGCATCAGCATCTGGTCGCCGAGGTCGATGCCCTGCGCGATCTCGATGAGCCGGGGGGTGAGGTCGTAGAAGTCGTGCGCGATGATGTGCACCACCAGCCCCTCGCGCTGCAGCTTGCCGCGGACCGCCATGACGCGTGAGCCGAGCACCACCTTGCGATGCTTCTGGAAGGTTTTCGGCCAGACGATGATGTTGGCGACGCCCGTCTCATCCTCCAGCGTCGCGAAGATGACGCCCGAGGCGGTGCCGGGCTGCTGGCGCACCAGCACCAGTCCGGCCACTTCGACCCAGGCGCCGTCGCGCTGGTCGATCAGGTCGGCGCAGCGCACTGCGCGGCGGCGGTCGAGTTCGGCGCGCATGAAGCTCAGCGGATGGCCCTTCAGCGACAGCGTCATGGTGCGGTAGTCGTGTACTACGCCTTCGCCTGCCGGCATCAGCGGCAGGTCGCCCTGCGCGTCGTCGGCCTGGGGCGGGCGCTCGCCGGTGGAGAACAGCGGCAAGCGTTCCGCTCCGGCCGTGCCGCGCAGTCCGCGGACCGTCCACAGCGCCTCGCGCCGGCTGAGCCCAAGCGAGCCGAAGGCGTCGGCCTCGGCCAGTTTCTCCAGCGTCTCGACCGGAATGCCGGTGCGGAGCCACAGGTCGCGGATCGAGGCATAGCCGGTGCCGCGCCGCGCGACGATGAGGTTGGCATGCGCTTCCCTCAGCCCGGTGACCTGCTTGAAGCCGAGGCGGATGGCGCGGTTGGACCAGATGTCGTCGCGCATTTCGGCATGCTGCTTGCGGAGCCGGTCGCGGGCGGGAACCCCGTCCTCGAGCACATGGATGGTGTCGGAGCGGTTGATGTCGACGTCGCGCACCTCGACCCCGTGCTCGATGGCATCGCGGACGATCTGCGCCGGGGCGTAGAACCCCATCGGCTGGCTGTTGAGCAGGGCGCAGGCGAACACATCGGGGTAGTGGCACTTGAACCAGCACGAGGCATAGACGAGGAGCGCGAAGCTCGCCGCGTGGCTTTCGGGAAAGCCGTATTCGCCGAACCCCTGGATCTGGGCGAAGCAGCGCTTGGCAAAATCCTCGGTGTAACCGTTGCGGATCATGCCGGAGATGAACTCCTCGCCGAACTGGGCGAGCTTGCCGCTCCGCTTCCAGGCCGCCATGGCGCGGCGCAACTGGTCGGCCTTGCCGGGGGAGAAGCCGGCGCCTTCGATGGCCATCTGCATGGCCTGTTCCTGGAACAGTGGCACGCCGAGGGTGCGCTTCAGCACGGCGGTGAGTTTTTCGCCCATGGGTTCCACCTCCTCCAGACCCTGCCGGCGGCGCAGGTAGGGATGCACCATGCCGCCCTGGATCGGGCCGGGACGGACGATCGCCACCTCGATGACGAGGTCGTAGAACTCCACCGGCCTCAGCCGCGGCAGCATCGACATCTGCGCCCGGCTCTCGATCTGGAACACCCCGATGGTGTCGGCGCGGTGCGTCATGCGGTAGACCGGCGCCCGGACCTCGGGCTCGGATTCCTCGGCCATCAGGTCGGCGAGCTCCAGGTCGCGGCCGTAATGCTGGTGCAGCAGTTCGAAGGAGCGGCGCAGGCAGCTCAGCATGCCGAGCGCCAGGATATCGACCTTGAGGATCCCCAGCGCGTCGATATCGTCCTTGTCCCACTCGACGATGGTGCGGCTGTCCATCGCGGTCTTGCCGATCGGCACCAGGCTTTCGAGCGAGTCGCGGGTGATGACGAAGCCGCCGACATGCTGGCTGAGATGGCGCGGAAAGCCCTTGAGCACGCTCACCACGTCGAACAACTGGGCCAGCGTCGGATCGTCCGGATCGAGCCCGGCGATGCGGATGCCGCTGAGGTCGGCGGCATGGCCCCAGCCCCAGTGCAGCTGGTTGATGGCGGCGATGGTGTCGTCGGAGAGCCCGAAAACCTTGGCGGTTTCGCGCACGGCGCTCCGCGAGCGGTAGGAGATCACCGTGGCGGTGAGCCCGGTGCGGTGCCCGCCATACTTCTGGTAGACATACTGCATCACCTCCTCGCGGCGCTCGTGCTCGAAATCGACGTCGATGTCGGGCGGCTCGTTGCGCTCGGTGGAGAGGAAGCGGCCGAACACCAGGTTGACCTTGGAGGGGTCCACCTCGGTGATGCCGAGGCAGTAGCAGACGGCGGAGTTGGCGGCCGAGCCGCGCCCCTGGCAGAGGATGCCCCGGTCCTCCCGGGCATAGCGGACGATGTCCTGCACGGTGAGGAAGTAGGAGGCGTATTTCAGCTGTTCGATCAGCGCGATCTCGGAGTGGAGCGCCGCCACGACCTTGTCCGGTGTGCCAGCCGGGTAGCGCTTCCGGGCGCCTTCCCAGGTGAGGCGCACCAGCGTTTCCTGCGCAGTCTCGCCATTGCCGATGGTTTCGACAGGGTAGTTGTAGCGCAGCTGGTCGAGCGAAAAGCCGATGCGGCCGAGCACCACCTGCGTTTCTTCGAGCGCCTCGGGGTGGTCGGCGAAGAGGCGGGCCATTTCGTCGGGCTGCTTGAGGTGACGCTCGGCGTTCTGCTCCAGCCGGCGGCCGGCGGTTTCGAGCGTCAGGTGCTGGCGGATGCAGGTGACGACATCCTGCACGATGCGGCGGCCGGGCTCGTGGTAAAGCACGTCGTTGACGGCGAGCAGCGGTACACCGGTAACTGCCGCGGTATGGGCGAGGCGGTTGAGCCGGGCGCGGTCATTGCCCTTGAATGTCGGCGCGGCGGCGAGCCAGACATTGCCGGGCGCGATGGCGGCGAGCTGATGGAGGTAGTCCGTCGAGACCGGCCAGCGGCTCTCGTCGAGGTGGAAGACGAAGAGCTGGCCCTCGGCGAACTCCTCGAGGTCGTCGAACAGCACGACCGGGTTACCCTTTTCGCTCTCCTCCCGCAGATTGGCGCGGCTGAGCAGGCGGCAGAGCCGGCCATAGGCCTCGCGGTCCGACGGGTAGGCGAGGATGTCGGGCGCGCCATCGGCAAAGACGAGGCGGACGCCGACGACATAGCGGAAATCCGGGTGCTGCTCGCGCATGTCGCGATGGGCGACATAGCCGCGGACGACGCCGGCAAAGGTGTTGCGATCGGCAAGGCCGATGCCGCTGAGCCCCAGCGCCATGGCGGCCGCGACCAGTTCCTCCGGGTGAGAGCCGGAGCGGAGAAAGGAGAAATTGCTGCTCGCCATCAGCTCGGCATAGGCAGGACGGCTCATGCGAAAAAGCCGTGCAGGTACCAGCTGGGCGGGCTCGCGGCGCCATAAAGGCCGACGCGGAACACCCAGAAGCGGCGGCCGCCCTCATCCTCGACGACGTAGTAATCGCGCACCGTGGTTTCGGAATCGAAGCTTTCGAGCGTGCTGACATGCGGCGTGACAAGTTCGCGCTTCACCGATTTCTTCGTCGGATCGTGGTGGTCCTGCGGCTGGAGTTCGGCCTCACCCACCTTGGGCGGGGTGAGGAAGCCGAGCTTGCGGCCGGTCCGCCACCACTCGGCCTCGATGCGCTCCGGGCCGGAGGCCTTCAGCACGCGGTAGGAGACGCGCCGCCACACCATGCGCAGCGGCGGGCCGTGCGGCACCTCGGCGATCACTTCGACCGGCTCGGGGGTGGGCAGCAGGCGGAGCGGGCGCAGCGGCGGGTTCAGCAGGGCGTTGGGATCATCGGGAGTGCGGGCGATCACCGGCTCGAGCCTGACCGCGCGCTCGGGGATGTGGGTATCGACGGGCTTGCTCCGCACCACGGCGAGCGGGCCGAGGCGGCTGGTCATCCGGTCGTAGAGGCGGGCCAGGTCCTCGGCGCCATCGTCGATCTCGAAGGCGCCCACCTGCACGTCGGGGGTAGGGGAGAGCGAGCCTGCCGCCAGCCGGATCATGTCGATGCCGAAGCCGGCGTCGTATTCGCCTTCGAGCCGCTCGGAGCGGTGGACGAAGAGCTGGGCGATGTGGCCCGGGTCGCGGGTGGCGCGCCTGGCATTGACCGACAGGGTCATCACCTTGTGGTCGACCCGGTAGAGGAACAGGTGAAAGCTCTGGGCGCCGAGCGCTTGTGTCCCCAGCCGCACGCCGAGCTGGATGGCGAGGTCGCGCACCGTCATCAGCACATCGTCGAGATAGCCGATCGGCTCGGCGAAGCGGCGCTCGGCATGATGCTCGGCGATGGGAATGCGCGGGGTGACGCGCTCCTCGATGCCGCCCAGCGCCTGGTCCAGCCGGAGGATCAGCGTGGCGCCGAAGCGGGCCTGCAGCGCCTTGCGGTCGCGGCCAGCAAGCTGGCCGATGGTTTTCAGCCCCATCTGGTTGAGGCCCCCGACCTGGGCTTCGCTGAGCCGCAGGGCGTTGACGGGCAGGTGGGCGAGGCTGGCTTCGAGTTCGGCTTCGGGCACGATGCGGCCGGGGTCGAAATGGGCGAATGCCCACGCCGCTCCCACCGTGTCGGCGATCGCGCCGTGGGTGGAATAGCCGAGCGTGCGCAGCCGGTCGGTGAGGGTCGCGAGCATGCGCTCCTCGCCGCCGAACAGGTGGGCGACGCCGGTGATGTCGAGGATCAGGTCGCCGTATGGCACCATAGCATCGTGCACGGCGACGATGGGGCTGGCGTTCGAGTGCCAGTCGGCAAATTCGGAGAACACATGCGCGGTGAAATCGGGGTCGTGCTCGTGCACCAGCAGGCCGGGGACCAGCGCGCGCGCATCGGTGATGTTCTGCCCGACCGAAAGACCAGCGCGGCTCGCGGCGAGATCGAGCGCGGCGATCCTCATGCCGCCCTTGAGCTTCTCCCACAGCACCAGCGGGCGGTCGCGGGGGATGGACGGGTCAGCTCGCCTGAGACAGTCGGTCGCCCAGCGCGGCAGGCTGAGGGCGAGATGGCGACGCCGGTCGGCGAAGCGGAGCGAGGGGACGCTTGAGGGGATCGACTGAAACGAAGCCATTTTCTGTCCAGTCCACAGTCAGGTGATGCTGTTCGGTCTGCCGGGCCTCCCCCAGCCGGAGCTTTTCTATCTCGATGGTGAAACGCGGCTGGCCCGGAGCGCTCGCATCGAAGGGCTGGCCGGCGCTCACCCCTGGCTTGACGTGCCATCGGAGCCGGGCGGCGCTTGCTTCGCGCCCGGTGCCGTAGCGGATGAGGAAGGCCGAGGTGCCCGCGGCGGCGGCGCGCATCGAGATGCGGCGCGACGCGGTGAAATCTAGCGCCTTGGGGTGGCTGGCGAGATCGACGATCACCCCGGCGACAGCGCGGCAGGCGAGCGATTCCTCCAGCGCCCAGAGCAGTTCAGGGACGGTGCCGATACGGCCGATCACCAGCGTGTCGGGTGTTAGGCCGAAGCGCGAAAAGCCGATGCCGTAGGGCAGGCCGATCTCCTGCGCCTCGGCGCTCAGCTGCAGGTAGATCAGCGCCTGCCGATTCTGGGTGAGCAGCGCGCGGGCCAGCCCGAGGGTGAAGCCGAGCGCCGTGCCCGATTGCCGATGTTCGTCGGCAAAGACTTCGTGCAGCAGGCCGGGTGGCGCCTTCAGCAGGCCAAGCAGGTCGTTCTCTTCGCCTTGTCGGCCCTGGGCGACGAGCGCAGCACCATCCGCCAGCACCGGTCGCCTTTCGAGGGCGGCGATCTGGGCGCGGAGCCCGTCGAGATCGGGTTTTGGACGGGGCATGGCGGGTACTCGGCAGGCAACGGAAGGTGTCAGGGTTGAGAACAAATAAAGAACACACGAGTCAGGTTGCAGAGTCAACCTGAGAATCTTTTCCTGCCCGGCGCGACGATCAGGGCCCTTTCGCGTTTGCCCTGCTGCACCTATCTTTGAGCTTCAACCCCGAGGTCACCGCATGTTCGAAGCGCTGCGTTCCATCTTCCAGAGGCCCGATGCGACGCTGCTGTCGATGGAGCCGAAACTGGCGACGGCGGCGCTGCTCGTCCACCTTGCCGCTATCGACGGCACCGTCAGCACTGCCGAGCGCTCGGCGCTGCGCGGCACGCTGATGGATTACTACAGCCTCAGCGAAGCCGAGGTGGACCGGCTCATTGCCGAGGCGACCCGGCGCGACCAGGAATCGGTGGATTTCTACCGCTTCACCTCGGCGCTCTCCTCGCTCGACGACAGCGAAAAGCTCGAGATCATCCGGATGATGTGGCAGGTGGTGTTTGCCGACAGGCAGAACCACGAGCTCGAGGACAACATGGTGTGGCGGATCGCCGAGCTGATCGGCGTTTCCGCCCGCGACCGGACGGTGTTGCGAACCCAGATGGCGAGGAGCTGAGCATGGTGATCATTTCGACCACGCCGACCCTCGAAGGCCGGCCGATCCGCGACTACCTCGGTATCGTCACCGGCGAGGTGATTGTCGGCGCCAACATCTTCAAGGACCTGTTCGCCGGCATCCGCGACATCGTCGGCGGCCGCGCCGGAGCCTATGAGGGCGCGCTGCGCGATGCCCGCCGCCAGGCATTCGAGGAACTGCGCTACGAAGCCGAGCGTGTCGGCGCCGATGCGGTGGTAGCGGTCGATATCGACTACGAGGTGGTCGGCGCCAACGGCTCGATGCTGATGGTGTCGGTGTCGGGCACGGCGGTGAAGCTGTAGGGCCCGGATCACCGCTCCCCGGGGATCACTCCGGAGAGTCCTGCCTGCGCGGGGTCAGCCTCGGCAACAGCAGCTCGATCGGCACCGGCTCCCCTTGCGGTGTCTGCCCGCGCCGGAACAGCGACAGCTGCGCGTAGCCGTGCACGGTCGACCACACCTTGAGCTCATTGATTCCCGGCCCCGCTTCGTCGGGCTCGAACAGCGCACAGACGTCTGCCAGCACAAGGTAGGCCCGCAGCGATGCAGCCTGCAGGTCGCCCTCCGGATGGTTCTTGTACTCGACGCTGAAATTCAGCTGGAACAGGGCCGATTGCTCGCGCGAGAACCTCAGATAGCCCCGCGATATCCCCTCGAGCTGAGCCTGCGGCGATCGCCCCGCCGCATAGCGCTCAGCCTCCATATAATCGCGGAAGCGGTCGAACCCGTGCGCCGCAATGGCCACGAACAGCCCCTCGCGATTGCCGAAATGATGCGCCGGCGCCGCATGCGATACGCCGGCCCGCGCCGCCACCTTGCGCAGGGTCAGCGCCTCGAGCCCCTCCTGCTCCAGCACCTCGAGCCCGGCAAGGATCAGCGCATTGCGCAGGTCACCATGATGATAGTCCGCGTTCGTCAGGCTGCCCTCCCATTCTTGACATTGTAAAGATGCTGGGTTAGACGAACTTTACACCGTCAAGATAGAGGCGTGAAGTGCTCGGCGTGATCATTGGACTCTCTCGCGGACTGTTCTGGTTCTTCTCGGCGGCAATCGCATCTTTTTCGCTGGTCGTCGTCGGTCTGTCGCTCACATCCGGCCTCGCGGAAGCAGCGCCGCATCTTGCCCATTATGCCAGCGACCGCCTGCCGCTCTACCTGCACATGATCTTCGGCCCGCTTGCGCTGGCCCTGGCGCCGTTCCAGTTCTGGACGCGCCTGCGCAATCGCCATCGCCGCGTCCACCGCGTCATCGGCTACACCTACGCCGTCTCGATCGCCATCGCGGCGGCCAGTGCGCTCGTGCTGCTGCCCCGCTTCGCCGGCTCGGCCTGGGCCACTACCGGCTTCGCGCTGCTGGCGCTCGCCTGGTTCGGCACCACGGCGCGATCGGTCTTCCTCGCCCGCGCCCGCCGCATCGAGGCGCACCGCGCCTGGATGCTGCGCTCGGCCGCGCTCACGTTTGCCGCTGTCGTCCTGCGCCTCATGACCATTCCACTGATGGGCACCGGCCTGACGCTCACGCAGTCCTATGACGTCACCGCCTGGGCAAGCTGGCTGCTGCCGCTGATCGTCACCGAACTCATGCTGCGCCGCCCTGCTACCCGCCGGCTGCCCGCGTAGCGGGTATGCGAATGCCGTTGCTAGCTCAGCGCCTTCAGCAGATTGCCCGAGACATGGCCGTCGGGCAGCAGGCCGGCGCGGCTTTGCCAGTCGATCACGGCGGCGCGGGTTTTTGGACCGATCACGCCGTCGGGCGAGCCGATCTGGTAGCCCTTGCGCAGCAGCAGCGACTGCACCCGTTCGCGGTCAGCCTTGGTCAGCGCCGTGTCATTCGGCCAGGACGAGACAAAACCCTTAACGCCGAGGATGCGGTCGGCGAGGTGGCCGACGGCAAGGGCGTAGCTGTCGGAATTGTTGTAGCGCTTGATGACGTCGAAGTTCGGCAGCACGGCGAAGACCGGGCCGTTGCCGCCCATCGGCATGTAGAGCCGCGCCGTGTCACCGGCTCGCGGAAACGCCTTGCCGTTGGCGCGGGTGACGCCGATGCCATGCCAGTCGCCCAGCGTGGCGTTGATGCCGCCCCAGACGTTCTGGTAATTGAAGCCGGTGGGCAGCTTCACCTCGTAGCCCCAGGTCTCGCCGGCCCGCCAGCCGAAGGATTTCAGGTAGTTGGCGATCGAGGCGAGGGCATCGGGCACCGAGCCCCAGATGTCCTCGTGGCCATCGCCCTTGAAGTCGACGGCATACCTGGTGAAGCTCGAGGGCATGAACTGCGGGTGGCCCATGGCGCCGGCCCACGAGCCGACCATGTTCGATGGCGCAACGTGCCCGGCCTGCAGGATCTCGAGCGAGGTGATCAGTTCGGCGCCGAAATAGCTGGCGCGGTAGCCGCCATAGGCGAGCGTGGCGAGCGCGTGCGGCGTGCGGTTGCCGCCCATGTAGCCGCCGTAATTGGTCTCGATGCCCCAGATGGCGAGGATCGCTTCGGGCTGCACGCCGTAGCGCTCGGCGATGACGCCCAGCGTCTTGGTCCACTCGGCCCGCATGTCCTGGCCCTTGCCGGCCTGCCCGTCGGTGACGCGCTTGCCGATATAGTCGGCGGCAGTGGAGACGAACTCGGGCTGCTTCCTCGACAGCTCCAGCACCTTGGTGACCGGGGCGAAGTCGCCCATCGCGGCGTTGAAGATCTTTCTCGACACGCCGCGGGCCTGGGCCTTGGCCCAGGTGGAATCGACGAAGCCCTCGACGGCCTTGCCGAAGGCGGGGGGGATGATGCTGGATGCAGCCAGCGCGGTGGCGCCGATCAACAGGTGGCGGCGGTTCAATGCCGGCGCGGCGGGCACGAAAGCTCGGAACATGGTCGGACCTCGGACACAGAACAAACACGAGTGCCGCGACCTGCCCCCAAGGCGCGGCTGATCCCTTGATTTTGGCGATCGAACTTAAGATCGCGTTAAGCAGGTGGCTTTTTGGCGGAGACGGGGCGCACGAGTGCGTGAGGACGCCCGCTATTGCTCCCACGCGGCGAACGTGCCGATGATTTCAGGCTCTGCCGCGCAGTCGAAATCCTGCGCCTTCTCGTCGGCGGCCTGGCGGGCCAGCTTCTCGGCGTCGGGGCTGGCGGTGTCGACATAGGCGACGTGGCAGGTGGCACCCGGCGCGACCCTGGTCACAACCAGCACTGCGCCAGTCGCCTTGCCGTCCGTTTCCACGTCGAACTTCACGATGGTGGCGAAGGGCTTGTAGCTGCCCTCGGCGTTCGAGACCCGCCACTCGATCTCCTCACCGGGGGTGTTCACCGGCGGCAGCGTCTGGTCGGCGGCCTTCTCGGTGGTCGAGGTCAGCCCGTAGGAGATGCGGAAGCGGCGTTCGCTTTCGCGCACCATCACCGGCAGGCCCTTCAGCCCCGGGCAGGCCCAGGTGGAGCCGAAATCGTCGGTCGAAACCACGGTGCAGTCCTCGAACTTCAGCTCGCTCCAGGCCGAATTGAAGAGCTGTGCGTAGGCCGGTGCCGGCAGGGCAAGCAGCGCAAGCGCGAGGGTGGCAGCGGTCAGTGGCCTGATGAGCATTTCTTTTCCCGCATGGGCGATGAGGCGTTTTGATGCCTTGCAATGATGGCCATCGATGGGCCACAACCCGGACGAAATCCTCCCCCTCAAGCCCATCTCCCAAGGTTACCCAGATGAATATTGACGCCATTCCGATCGGCAAGAACCCTCCCGACGACCTCAACGTGATCATCGAGGTGCCGATGGGCGGCGAGCCGATCAAGTACGAGATCGACAAGGCTTCGGGCGCGCTGTTCGTCGATCGCTTTCTCTACACCCCGATGCGCTATCCGGGGAACTATGGCTTCGTGCCGCACACCCTGTGCGGTGACGGCGACCCGCTCGACGTCATCGTGATGAACTCCCGCCCGCTGGTGCCCGGCGCCGTGGTGCGCTGTCGGCCGTTCGGCGTGCTGTTCATGGAAGACGATGGCGGCACCGACGAGAAGATTCTGGCCGTTCCGGTTTCCAAGCTCACCAAGATGTATGACGGGATCAAGGATGTCGGCGACATGCAGCCGATCCAGATCGAGCGGGTGAAGCACTTCTTCACCCACTACAAGGACCTCGAGCCCGGCAAGTGGGCGAAGATCGACCGGATCGGCAATGCCGCCGACGCGCGCCAGGTGATCCTCGACTCGATCGCACGGGCCAACGCCGAAAAGGCCTGACCCGGTCGCCGAGCTGCCCCCGGGGGCGCCTCTTGAAACCGTCGCCGGCCGGCCTATCTATTGGTCAACGGTCGGTTTGACCGGGCGATGCTCCCTCCCGTCAGCCTGGTCCCGATCCCAAAGCAAAGGCGCTCCCCGCAAGGGTCGAGCGCCTTTCGTTTTTTGGGCTGTGCCCAACGAAACGGGCGCCGGAGTTGCCCCAGGCGCCCGATGATTCACGTGAAGCGCTTGCCCGGCGCTCAGTGGCCGCCCGCGTGCCCCATGCCCGGCTGTGCCGGCGGCTTCTTGACGAAGAAGGCGAAGACGATCGCCACCAGCGAGATCGCCGCGGCGCAGAAGAAGGCCAGCTGCACGCCAGCATTTACCGCGACGGCGCGTTCCGCACCGCCGGCAATCAGCGCATCGCCGCGGATCGTCATCAGCGCCACGAACAGCGCAACGCCGGCGGCACCCGCCACCTGCTGTACGGAGCCGAGGATGGCGCTGCCATGCGAGTAGAGCGGCGGCGGCAGCGAGCTGAGGCTGGCCGTGAACAGCGGCGTGAACATCAGCGCCAGGCCGGTCGACATCAGCATGTGCGAGGCAACGATGAGCCAGACCGGCGTGGTGCCGCTGAGCAGGGTGAAGCTCCACAGCACGGCGCTGAGCAGCAGGGTGCCCGGCACCAGGAGGCGCGTCGTGCCCCAGCGGTCGTAGAGGCGGCCGATCACCGGGCCGAGCAGGCCCATGACGAGGCTGCCTGGCAGCAGCATCAGGCCGACCTGCAGCGGATCGAGGGCCAGCACGTTCTGGAGGAACAGCGGCAGCAGGATGATGACGCCGAACAGCGCCATGAACGCCACCCCCATCATCGCCACCGACAGGCTGTAATTGCGGATGGCAAAGGCGCGCAGGTCGAGCAGGGCCCGGTCCTTGAGACCGAACTGGCGCCAGACGAACACCACCATGGCGACGAGGCCGATGCCGAGCGGCACGAACGGCGACATGCCACCACCGCCGGCATGCGCGGCTTCGCCGAAGCCGGACAGGCCGTAGACGATACCGCCGAAGGCCAGGATCGAGAGAACAACGGAGATGAAGTCGAGCGGGATCGCGCGGGGCTCGGAGACGTTCTTCATCAGCGCCGCGCCAAGCGCCAGCGCGCCCAAGGAAATGGGTAGCACGAGGATGAACATCCAGCGCCAGTCGAGATTGGTGAGGATGAAGCCGCCGATCGTCGGGCCGATGGCGGGGGCCACCGAGATGACGATCGAAATGTTGCCCATCACCTTGCCGCGCGCTTCGGGCGGCACCAGGGTCATCACCGTGGTCATCAGCAGCGGCATCATGATGGCAGTGCCGGTGGCCTGGATGACGCGACCGAAGACCAGCAGTTCGAGGCCGGGCGACACGGCGCAGATCAGCGTGCCGACGCTGAAGATGCCCATGGCGAGGATGTAGATCGGCCGGGTGTTGATCCGCTGCAGCAGGAAGCCGGTGATGGGGATCACCACGGCCATGGTCAGCAGGAACGCCGTGGTCAGCCACTGGGCCGCCGAGGCGGTGACGCCGAGATCGGTCATCAGCGGCTGGATGGCGACGCTCATGATGGTTTCGTTGAGGAAAACCACGAAGGTCGAGACCAGCAGCAGGGCAATGACCAGCCGGTTGCGCGCCGCGTTCGATGCATGGTGCGGCCCGACGGCGGGGATAGCGACGTCGTCGATTGCAGCTTCAGAGCTCATGATGACCCGCTTTCAAATGCGCGACTAAAATGGGGGCGATTCCTGCCACGGTGGAGGGGGTAGGCGCTACCCCCTCCAATGCATGGTGCGAATGCAGCGGCAAACCATGGTCGAGGGGCATTCGGGGCGTCCTTGCTGTGGGTTCATGCCGGTATGACGAACCACACATGGCGGAATCGACAGGCGAGGGCAGAATTCGCTTAAGCGTTTGCTTATCTATCGTTTGCCCGTCACTTAAGTCAACGATGAAGTGTTGCATCACAATTCCTTTTCCGCCAATGCCCTGAAGGCGTCCGGTACCGTCTCGCGCTGTTCGAGCGTCCCTTCGCCGTAGCCGATGGCTTCGCGGCCGAAGCGGGTGCGGATGCGGTCGATGGCGCGGTCTGCGGTGAGGCGGGCGTGGCCCTGGCGGCTGCCGGTGCGGCGGGCCTCGTCGGAAAGGCCGAGCGGCAGTTCGAGCTGCAGCAGCGGGTCGCGCACGAGGTGGGCGACCGAGATGGCGAGGAGCGTGATGGTCTGCTGCTCCGGGTGATCGGAGCGGACGATGTGGACGAGGTCCTCGGCGATCTCGGCGAGGCTGGTGGTGGCGGCGAGCGGCGAGTCGATCGTCGCCGAGCGGGTGACGGCGGTCATGTCGCG
>CAMDAL010000002.1 GCA_945888565.1 Devosia equisanguinis
GTTGGGTCCCTGCTTTCGCAGGGATGACAGCGCTTGCTCGCGCGGTACCGCACAGCTTGCGCGTCGCGTCCCCGGTGAGGGCGTCCGCTGATGCCCAGCTACATCCTCGGCCGCATCGTTTCGCTGGTGCTGAGCCTGGTTGCGGCTAGCATCGTCATCTTCCTCGTGCTCGAGGTGGTACCGGGCGATCCGGCGCAGTTCATGCTCGGCTTGAATGCCACGCCGGATGCCGTCGCGACGCTGCGACAGACGCTGGGGCTGGATGGTCCGCTGCTGGAGCGGTATTTCAGCTGGATCTTCGGGCTGCTGCAGGGTGATTTCGGCGTCAGCTATACGTACAGGGTGCCAGTGGCGGGGATGATCGCCGACCGCATCTGGATTTCGATTCCGCTCGCCGTCTATGCGCTGGTGCTGTCGACGCTGATCGCCTTTCCGGTCGGCATCCTCGCGGCGGTGAAGCGCAACTCGGTGACCGATACCTCGATCATGGGGCTGACGCAGATCGGCGTTGCGGTACCGAACTTCTGGTTCGCCATGCTGCTGGTGCTGCTGTTCGCGGTGACGCTGCGCTGGTTCTCGGCCGGTGGGTTTGCGGGCTGGCAGGACCCGCTGATGGCGCTGAAGTCGTTGACCCTCCCGGCGGTGGCGCTGGCGCTGCCGCAGGCCTCGATCCTGGCGCGCGTCATGCGCTCGTCGCTGCTCGATACGCTCGGCGAAGACTACATCCGCTCGGCGCGGGCCAAGGGGCTGAGCCAGGGGCAGACGCTGTGGCGGCATGCGTTGCGCAATGCGCTGATCCCGGTGCTGACCATCATCGGGCTGCAGTTCTCGTTTCTCCTCGCCGGGGCCATCATCATCGAGAACGTGTTCTTCCTGCCTGGGCTAGGGCGCATGGTGTTCCAGGGGATCACGTCGCGCGACCTGATCGTGGTCAAATCGGTGGTGATGCTGCTGGTGTTCGCGGTGATCCTCGTCACCTTCCTCGTCGATGTGGCGTACGCGCTGGTCGACCCGCGGCTGCGGAGGGCGACACGATGAGCGACGTGGCCCTTGTTCGTCCGCGGGACAGCCTGCTGCGCGCCGCGCTGCGCTCGCCAAACTTCGTCATCGGCGCGGCAATTACGCTGGTGTTCGTGGCCCTGGCGCTGATCTCGTTCGTGTGGACGCCCTACGACTACGTGGCGCAGAACATCCCCAACAAGCTGAAGCCGCCATCGGCCGCCAACTGGCTCGGGACCGATCATTTCGGCCGCGATATCCTGTCGATGATCATGGTCGGGGCGCGGACTTCCATTGCGGTGGCGTTCATCGCGGTGACGTTCGCCATGGTGCTCGGCGTGCCGATCGGGCTCTGGGCCGCGGCAAAGCGAGGGACGCTGCTCGATGACGTGCTGATGCGCGCCAACGACCTGGTGTTCGCGTTCCCGGCGCTGCTGATCGCCATCCTGATCACGGCGGTGTTCGGGCCGGGGGCGATCAACGCCATCATCGCGGTGGGGCTGTTCAACATGCCGGTGTTCGCGCGGCTGTCGCGGGCCGGGGCGCTGACGCTGTGGAACCGCGAGTACATCATGGCAGCGCGGGTGGCCGGCAAGGGCGCGGCGCGGATTTCGTTCGAGCACATCCTGCCCAACATCGCCAACACGCTGCTGGTGCAGGCGACGATCCAGTTCGCGCTGGGCATCCTCGCTGAGGCGGCGCTGGCCTATGTGGGGCTGGGCGTGCAGCCGCCGACGCCGAGCTGGGGCAAGATGCTGGCCGACAGCCAGACGATGATTTCGCTGGCGCCGCATGTGGCGCTGGTGCCGGGGCTGACCATCGTGCTGATGGTGCTGGGCGTAAATCTGCTCGGCGACGGGCTGCGCGACGTGTTCGATCCACGACTGAGGCGGGGTCGCTGATGGCGCTGCTGGAGGTGAGGAACCTGTCGCTTTCGATCGGCGGCTTCCCGATCCTGAGGGATGTCGACCTGTCGGTGGAGGCGGGCGAGGTGCTGGGCGTGATCGGCGAGTCGGGCTCGGGCAAGTCGATGACCGCGCTGTCGATCATGCAGTTGCTGCCAGTGGGTTCGGCGGTCAAAGGGTCGATCCGGCTTGAGGGACGCGAGGTGCTTGGGCTGCCGGACCGCGAGATGCGGGCGATCCGCGGGCAGGCGGTGGGTATGGTGTTCCAGGAGCCGATGACGGCGCTGAACCCGGTCAAGACCATCGGCGACCAGGTGGCCGAGACCGCCATGGTGCATGGCGGCATGGGCCGAGAGGCGGCGCTGAAAGTGGCGCGCGAGACGCTTGACCGCGTGGAACTGCCGGCGGATCGCTTTCCGCTAGACCGCTACCCGCACGAGCTCAGCGGCGGACAGCGGCAGCGCGTGGTGATCGCCATGGCGATCGCGATGTGGCCAAAGCTGCTGATTGCCGATGAGCCGACAACCGCGCTCGATGTGACGACGCAGGCGCAGATCCTGACGCTGCTGCAGCGGCTGGTGGATGAGGATGGCATGGGGCTGATCTTCATCACCCACGATCTTGGCGTGGTCGCCGGGATCGCCGACAAGGTGGCGATCATGCGGCAGGGCGAGGTGGTGGAGGCAGGGCCGACGGTGGCGCTGTTCCGCAACCTGCAGCATCCGTACTCGAAGGCATTGTTCGAGGCGTCGTCGCATGTGCCGCCGCGTGTCCCGCCGACCGACACCAGCGGCACGCCGGTGCTGTCGGTGGACGCGGTGGTGCGGGAGTATCCACTGCCGCGCCGGAACCTGTTCGGGAAGCGGCCGGTGCTGCGGGCGGTGGACGGGGTGACGATCTCGATCGGGCGCGGCGAGAATGTCGGGCTGGTCGGTGAGTCCGGCTGCGGAAAGTCGACGCTGGCGCGCGCCATCATGTCGCTGGAGCCGATCCAGGGCGGGCACATTGCGATCGCGGGCGAGGGGCTCGATCCCAGGCGTGGTGCGAGCTTCGAGACGCGGCGCAAGATGCAGGTGGTGTTCCAGGACCCTTATGGCTCGTTCAACCCGCGACACCGGGTGGACCGGCTGGTGAGCGAACCGTTCCATCTGCTCGGCGCGGCGGCGCCCCAGGGGGCGGAGCGGGAGAAGCGGGTCACTCGGGCGCTCGAGGAGGTTGGGCTCTCGGCGGCCGACGCACACAAGTATGTGCACGAGTTCTCGGGCGGGCAGCGGCAGCGCATCGCGATTGCGCGGGCGCTGATCATCGAACCGGACCTGATCATCCTCGACGAGGCGGTGTCGGCGCTCGACGTTTCGGTTCGGGCGCAGGTGCTGGACCTGCTTGCCGACCTGTCCGACCGGTTGCAGATCAGTTACCTGTTCATCTCGCACGACCTTGCCGTGGTCCGCTCGATCACCGACCGGGTGCTGGTGATGAAGGCGGGCAAGATCGTGGAGGAGGGGCCGACGGAAGACGTGTTCCGTTCGCCAAGACACCCTTATACGCAGGAGCTTCTGGCGGCGACGCCGAACCTTGAACTGGCGCTTTCGGAGCGCGAACGGACTGGACGATGACGAAACTCGATCTCTTCTTCGACCCCACCAGATGCTTCATTGGCGGGAAGTGGGTCGCCCCGGCGGGTGGCGAGTACCTGCCGATCGAAAACCCATCGACCGGCGAGACGATCGGCGAGATCGCACGCGGGCAGGCGGCTGACGTCGAGGCGGCGGTTGCAGCAGCACAGGCAGGGCTGGCCGGAGCGTGGGGCAAGACCCCGGCGTTCGAGCGCGGCCGTATCCTGACGCGGATGGGACAGGCGGTGCTGGCTCGGGTCGACGAGCTGGCGCGGATCGAGGCGATGGATGTCGGCAAGCCATTGAAGCAGGCGCGGGCGGATGCCGTGGCGCTGGCGCGCTACCTCGAGTTCTATGGCGGCGCCTGCGACAAGATCATGGGCGAGACCATCCCGTATCTCGACGGCTACACCGTCTACACGCTGCGCGAGCCGCATGGGGTGACGGGGCATATCATCCCGTGGAACTACCCGATGCAGATCATCGGCCGGTCGGTGACGGCGGCGCTGGCGATGGGCAACGCGGCGGTTCTGAAGCCGGCGGAGGAGGCGTGCCTCACCGCGATCGCCTTCGCCAAGATCGCCGAGGAGGCCGGACTGCCGGCCGGGGCGCTGAACGTCGTGCCGGGGCTTGGCGAAGAGGCGGGCGCGGCGCTGACGGCGCATCCGGGGGTGAACCACATCTCGTTCACCGGCTCGCTGGCTGTGGGCGAACTGATCCAGCGGGCGGCGGCGAAGAACGTCATTCCGGTGACACTGGAACTCGGCGGGAAGTCGCCGCAGCTGGTGTTCGAGGACGCCGACCTCGATCGGGCGCTGCCGTTCCTCGTCAATGCGGGCATCCAGAACGCCGGGCAGACGTGTTCGGCGAGCTCGCGCATCCTGGTGCACCGCAGCATTCACGACCAGGTGCTGGAGCGGATGGCGGAGCGGTACCGGGCGCTCAGGGTTGGGCCGGCGATCGATGATCTTGACGTCGGGCCGCTCGTCTCAGGGCGGCAGCAGGAGATTGTCGGCGAGTTCCTGAGCGACCTCGGCGGCGGCGAGATTGCCGCGCGGGGTGAAGTTGTGTCAGGGGCGCCGACGGGTGGGCACTACCTCGCGCCGGCACTGGTGTCGGGAGTGAAACCCGACAACCGGTTGGCGCAAGATGAGATCTTTGGGCCGGTGCAGGTGGTGATCCCGTTCGATGACGAGGCCGAGGCGGTGGCGACTGCCAACGGCACTGAGTTCGGGCTGGTGGCGGGCGTCTGGAGCCGCGATGGCGGGCGGACCATGCGGGTGGCCAAGGCGATCCGGACCGGGCAGGTTTTCCTCAACAACTACGGCGCCGGCGGCGGCGTTGAACTGCCGTTCGGCGGGGTGGGGAAGTCCGGCCACGGCCGCGAAAAGGGTTTCGAGGCGCTGTATGGCTTCTCGGTGTTGAAGACAGTGGCCGCGTGGCACGGGTGATTTCATGAGACTTGCAGGCAAGGTGGCCATCGTGACCGGTGGCGCGTCGGGGTTCGGGGCAGGGATCGTGCGGAAGTTTGCCGCCGAGGGCGCCAATGTGCTGATCGCCGACATCAACCTCGAAGGCGCCGAGGCGCTGGCGCGGGAACTGGGCCAGAAGGCCGGGCATGTCGATGTCAGCAAGGACGCGAGCGTCAATCAACTGGCGGCGGCGGCGCTGATGGCGTTCGGCAAGGTGGACATCCTCGTCAACAATGCCGGGGTGTCGCACCTGCCGGCGGCGCTGGACGAAATCTCCGAGGCGGATTTCGACCGGGTGTTCAATGTGAACATGAAGTCGGTCTACCTGACGGCCCGGCATTTGGTGCCACACTTCAAGGCACGGAAGACCGGGGCAATCCTCAACGTCGCGTCGACGGCGGCGGTGAGCCCGCGGCCGCGACTGAGCTGGTACAATGCGTCGAAGGGCTGGATGGTGACGGCGACCAAGTCGATGGCGGTGGAGCTGGCGCCGTTCGGCGTGCGGGTAAACGCCATCAACCCGGTAGCCGGCGAGACGCCGCTGCTCAAGACCTTCATGGGCGAAGACACGCCGGAAATCCGCGCGAAATTCCTCTCCACCATTCCCTTGGGGCGGTTCTCTACGCCGGAGGATATGGGCAACGCGGCCTGCTTCCTCTGCTCGGACGAGGCCTCGATGATCACCGGCGTCGCGATGGAAGTCGACGGCGGGCGGGTGATCTAGGCCCGCGTGGCGACGAGCACGTGAACATCGCGAATCACGCACATGTCGCCGAAGCGCGGTTCGGCAATGCCCAGATCGGCGGTGACATAGCCAATCGCCTCGAGCTTCTGACGGATCTGCGCGGTCGGAGCGCCGAAGAAGCCGTGAGTTTCAACCACGATGGCCCGCGGCCGGATCGTCATCGTCTCGAGAATGATGCGCTCCGCACCCTCGCAATCGAGCTGGAGGACATCGCATTCTGGTAGCTCGCCCGGCGGCAGCACCGTCGGGCTGCGCGGTCCGTCATAGACACCGATCGCTTCGCCGACGATCACCGCATGAACGGCGATCCGGTCGGCCACCCGATTGTTGAGCGCGGTCAACGCGATATCGGCGGTGCTGTCTAGATTGCCCTCGTAGCACGTTACCGCGCCGGTCGCCCCGGCAAGGAGAGCGGCCGCGGAGGCGGTGATGCCCATGCCGCCACCCACAACGACGATGCGGTCGCCGGAACGGACGGTCTGCTGCAGTCCCTGCATTATCCCCAGTTCGTACCCGGGGATGTCCTCGCGCTCCCAATCAGGGACCAACCATGTCATTCGCCGGTCGCCGAGCTTGCGATAGCGCGGGCCTGCAATGCCGCCGTAGCGGATCGGATCAGCGTTCGGCAGGAAGCGCCGGAGACGCATGTAGTTGGCTCGCGCAAAGCGGCCCGGCACGCGCAGCACGCGACGAATGAAGAGGCTTGGCATCAGTCGAGGAAGCCGTTGATCGCGTCGGCCACCGCCTGCGGCGCTTCCCAGTGGATCGAGTGCGCTGCGGGCAGGGTGGTGAGCGTCAGGTTTTGCACACCCTTGTGTCCTGCGGTGACGGCGGCGGTCGGCACCAGCAGGTCGAGACTGCCGGCCACGGCAAGCACCGGGCAGCGGATCTGCCGGAGGTCTTCGGCGGCAATGCGGTCGAAGGCCTTGACCTGGCGGGCGAAGTTCTCGGGCGACTGCCGGTAAGGATAGGCGGTCGATGCTGCAGCCGCGGCGGCGATGTTGGCTTCGTCGACGAAGAACGGGGTCGAGAACAGCCACTGGAACAGCAGGCGGAACCAATCCTCGGGGGGCATGGTGAAATAGTGCCGCTCCATGTCGCCGAACAGGGCTCGCTCCTTGGCGCCGGGGACGTTGCCGGAGGTGAGCGTGACGAGGCGGCGCACCCGGTCCGGGTAGCAGGCGGCGAGGCGCAGGCCGATCATGCCGCCGAGCGAGTGACCGACGATATCGGCCTCGGGGAAGCCGAGGTGATCGAGCAGGGCGACGGTGTCCTCGACGATCTGGTCGATGTCGATGGGGCCCTCGGACTCGGTGCGGCCGGAACCGCGGTTGTCGGGCATGATGAGCTGGCGACCGGACAGCAGCGGGAGCAGCGGACCCCAACTGGCATTGTCGCTAGCGGTTCCGGCAATCAGCAGCAGCGGCGGGCCATTACCGGTAACCTCGTAGTGGATGATGGCGTCGGGTCGCGTGAATTGAGGCATCGCAAGAACTCCGGCGAATATGTCATGCGGTCGCGTGGACAGGCGCTGCGGCGGGCCTATAGTTGACCGGTTTGGCAAAAGGCATTTGAGACCATGGCACAGGATGCCCTTGGAAATGAAGTGAGCCGCGCGTCGGCCAAGACGCTGCAGGGCATAGACGATTTCGTCACCGGTTTCCTCGGCTACGAGACGAAGGCAGCAAACATTATCGCGGCAGCCGATGGCGAGCCCGATGCAGTGCTGGCCAACATCTATGCCGGATTTGTCTGGATGTTCCTCGAGGCGGATGGGGCCAAGGCGGCGGCATCAACGTACATGGGGCGCGCGCAGGCGGCGGCGGGAGCGAACGAGCGGGAGCGGATGCTTCTCGCTCAGCTCGAGGCCTGGATCGGTGATGATGTGCCCAAGGTGCAAGCGGTCGGCGACGAGATCGTGGCGCGTTTTCCGCGCGACCTTGCGTCGGTGAAGCTGCACCAGTATTTCAGTTTCAATCGCGGCGACGCAAAAAACATGCTGCGGATCGCGCAGCAGGCGCTGCCGCAGAACGTCGACAATCCGCACATCCACGGCATGCTGGCGTTCGGCTACGAGCAGATGCACGAGCTCGAGACTGCAGAGCGCGAGGCGCGGCTGGCGCTCAGGCTCAAGGCCAAGGAGCCGTGGGCGCAGCATGCGCTGGCGCATGTGATGATGGGGACCGGACGGGTGGGCGAGGGGGTGGCGTTTCTCACCGAGGCGCAGTCGACGTGGGTGGACCTCAACTCGTTCATGTACACGCATAACTGGTGGCACAAGGCGCTGTTCCACATCAGCCAGGGCGACGAGCAGGCGGTGTTCGACGCCTATGACCACCATGTGTGGGGCGTCGAGCCGGACTACTCGCAGGATCAGGTGAACGCCGTTTCGCTGCTGGCCCGAATGGAAGTGGCGGGTATGAATGTCGGCGGGCGCTGGGAGGACGTGGCGAGCCATATGCGGGGCAGGGTGCGTGACACCATCCAGCCGTTCCTGACGCTGCAGTATCTCTATGGGCTGGCGCGGGCGGAGCGGGACGAGGCCGACGAACTGATGCGGGCGGTCGAGGAGAAGGCGGCGACGTCTGCTGCATTCGATCGCGTGGTCTGGCGGGAGGTGGCGCTGCCGGGGGCGCGCGGCGTGCTGGCGCACGCGCGCGGCGACTATGCCGGGGCGGCGAAGTGGCTCGGCGTCGCCAATCCGCGGATGGTCGAGATCGGCGGCAGCCACGCGCAGCGCGACCTGTTCGGGCAGTTGCTGCTCGATGCGCACCTGAAGCTCGGGAACTGGGCGATTGCGCAGCAGATGCTGGAGATGCGGCGGACCTGGGATCCGGACGGGGTGCCGGTGAACAAGGCGCTGCGGTTGGTGAACGACAAACTGAATGCTGCATAGCCCGACAACGTAAGGAGCCCGGATGAAAACCGGACCACTGAATCTGATCACCGACGTCGAGGGATTGCGCGTTGGCAACGCTGCGGATCATCGGCTGAAATCCGGCACGACCGTGCTGGTGGCCGATGGGCCGTTCCGCGCTTCGGTCGATGTGATGGGCGGCTCGCCGGGGTCGCGTGAGACCGAGTTGCTGGCGCCCGACAAGATGGTCGAGGCGGTCGACGCGCTGGTGCTGTCGGGCGGCTCGGCGTTCGGGCTTGATGCAGCGTCGGGCGTGTCGGATGCGCTGCGCAAGCTAGGGCGGGGCTTCAAGGTGGAGACGGCGATCGTGCCGATCGTGCCGGGAGCCATTATCTTCGACCTGCTGAACCAGGGCGACAAGGACTGGGATGAGAACCCGTACCGGGCACTCGGGCGGCGGGCGTTCGAGAATGCCGGCGTGGAGTTCGGGCTCGGGACGATTGGCGCGGGTGTCGGGGCGCTGACGGCGAACCTCAAGGGCGGGCTGGGGTCGGCGTCGCTGGTGATCCCGGGTGGATTCACCGTCGGCGCGCTGGTGATCGCCAATCCGACGGGGTCGGTCACCATGGGTGACAGCCGGCATTTCTGGGCGGCGCCGTTCGAGGTGGATGGCGAGTTCGGCGGGCTCGGGCCGTTGCCGACGCCGCTGTCATTCGAGCAGTCGGCGCGCTCGAAGCGGGACTGGGTGAACCCGATTGCCAACACCACGATCGCCATTGTCGCGACTGACGCGGACCTGTCGAAGGCGCTACTGAAGCGCATGGCGGTGGCGGCGCAGGACGGGATTGCCCGTGGGACGAGCCCGGCGCACAGCCAGGTGGATGGGGACCTGGTGTTCTCGGTGTCGACGGGCCGCAGACCGATCAACGAACCGGTCGCCAATGTGCTGCACCTCGGGCACGCAGCGGCGGTGTGCCTGAGCCGGGCGATTGCCCGGGCGGTGTACCACGCAGAGCCAGCCGAGGGCGACGTGGTGCCTACGTGGCAGCAGAAGTGGGGTCGAGCTTCGACTTGATCGTGTAGCAGAAGTCGCAGGACCCATCGCCGTTCATGCAGGTCTTCGTGCGGTCGAGCTTGAGGCCGAGTTCGTCGGCCATGGCGAAGTCGGAGTTGCAGATGAGGAGCTCGCCGAGGTCGCGGGCGCCGATCTGTTCCATGAACTCGGCATAGTCGCAGTGGCTGACCTCGTTGCGGAGCACGGTATCGGTCTGCTCCAGCGTCTCGAACTCGTAGCGAACACCCTGGCCGAAGCCGGCGAACTCGGTGGCGAGCGTCGGGATGTCGAGCAGTGATCCGCGAGCCCCGACGATAGCGCGGTTTGCCCTGTCGAGCGCTGCGCGGACGAGCCGGTGCGCCTCGGGTTTGCCCAGGGCGGCCTCCATGGCACGGACCAGCGGAATCTGAGCCTGAACCTGGGTGGTGATGCGCTCGAACGGGGTCATTTGTCTGCCTCTGCTGTCGCGCCAGAATGGCAGTCGGCGCGAGGTGTGTGAACCCCGCGCAGGTATGCCACTACCGGGTGCAGCGGAGGATAGTCTCGCGCTTGCCGTCGCCGACCACCACGTTGATGCCTTCGCCCGACGGAGCAAAGACCGGGGTCAGCGTCATCTGGGCATTGCCGCACGCGGTCGAGAAGCCATCACCGCTGGCGGTGAGGCTGATGTCGCATGTGCCAGCGGGCGAGGTGTAGGTGGTGGCGGTGATGTTGGTCACCGCGGCTGCGTCGCCGCAGCTCGAGAGCGACGCGGCCCAGGTGCCAATCAACGGAGCGGCGCCGGCGGGGACCTTCACTGCGGCAGGCGTGGCCGGTGCGGTGACAGCGGGCTTTGGAACTGCGGCAGGCGTCTCGGCGGCTGGCGTCGCGGGCGCCGGGTCGTTGCTGCAGGCAGCGAGTAGCGGCAGTGCGATGACGAAGGCGGCGGCGATTCCGAGGCGCATGACGAATCCCAAACAGTTGACCCGGGGCACGCTTGTCGCGCTATTGCGGCGCCAATGGGACAAGGAGGTTCGCGCGTGGTGCAGATCTATGTCGATGCCGATGCCTCGCCGGTGAAGGACGAGGTGCTGCGGGTGGCCGAGAGGCACGGCGTTGTGGTGATCATGGTCGCGAATTTCGGGCTGCGACCCTCGCGCGACCCGATGGTCCGCACCGTGATGGTACCGCAGGGCGCCGATGTGGCCGACGACTGGATCGTCGAGCAGATCGTAGCTGGGGACATCGTCTGCACCAACGACATTCCGCTGGCCGGACGGGCGCTGGCCAAGGGCGCGACGGTGCTGGGGGCGACGGGCAAACCCTTCACCGAAGCCTCGATCGGCATGGCGCTGGCGATGCGTGAGTTGAACCAGCACTTGCGCGAAACGGGGGAGAGCAAGGGCTACAATGCCGGCTTCACCGCGAAGGATCGGCAGGCCTTCCTGCAGGCGCTCGACGAGGCCGTGGTCAAGGCGAAGCGCCGATAGGAAACTATTCCAGCAGGTGGAATGAAATTCTACCACGCGCTCCGGGGCATTAACGTTTGTGGATCGGCGGACGCTTGGATACGGTCGCGCCGGATTTGTTGAAGGAGGTCTTCGTGGCGCGTGTGGTGATCATCGGGGGCAGCGGGCATGTGGGGACGTACCTCGTGCCGTTGCTCGTCGAGGCGGGGCACAGCGTGGTCAACGTGACGCGGGGACAGCGCGCGCCCTATCAGCCGAATTCGGCCTGGACAAAGGTCGCGACGGTGGTGCTCGACCGCGACGCGGCCGAGGCGGATGGCTCGTTCGGAGCGCAGCTCGCGAAGCTAGGCGGCGACATCGTGATCGACATGATCTGCTTCACGCTCGATAGCGCGCAGCATCTGGTCGAGGCGCTGCGCGGGTCGGTGCAGCATTTCATCCATTGCGGCACGGTCTGGGTCTACGGGCACAACACGGCGGTGCCGGCGACCGAGGACCAGCCGCACAATCCGTTCGGCGAGTACGGGACGCAGAAGGCGGCGATCGAAAGCTACCTGCTGGGCGAAGCGCGGCGTGCAGGGTTTCCGGCGACGGTGTTCCGGCCGGGGCATATCGTCGGGCCGGGCTGGGCGCCGCTGAACCCGGCGGGGCATTTCAACATCGCGGCGTTCAACACCATCGCGCGCGGCGAGCCGCTGGCGCTGCCGAATTTCGGGCAGGAGACGGTGCACCATGTGCACGCCTCGGACCTGGCGCGGCTGGTGATGGCGATCATCGCGGGCCGTTCGACGGCGGTGGGCGAAGCGTTCAACGCGGTATCGCCGCAGGCGGTCAACCTGCGCGGCTATGCCGAGGCGATGTATCGCTGGTTCGGCCACGAGCCACAGCTGAGCTTCCTGCCGTTCGACGAATGGAAGCGCGGCCTCGATGCGAAGGACGCCGAGGCGACCCGGGAGCATATCGCGCGCAGCCCCAGCCACTCGATGGCGAAGGCGCAGCGGCTGCTTGGGTTTGCGCCGCGATACAGTTCACTGGAAGCAGTGCAGGAGGCCGTTCGCTGGCTGATTGCCGACGGGCGCGTGGAGGCCGGAAATGTCCGATAACTATCTCATCCTGATCCCGACCGATCCGAACTGGTCGCCCGACGACACGGCGGCCGACAAGGCCGGCAACCTCGTTGCCGAGCTGCTTCCCGACGCTGAGGATGTCGAGGGCTTCATCATGGATGAGGTCGAGTTCTTCGATGCCGGAGACAACTTCAAGAGCGCCAAGTGTCCGCATTGCGGGGCGGACGTTACCGACTGGTGGCCCGGGGCGATGGACCGCGCCAATGACGTCGCCTTCGGTGACCTCGGCGTGACCATGCCATGCTGCGGTCGCCCTTCATCGCTGAACGATCTCGTCTACGACATGCCGCAGGGTTTCGCGAAGTTCGCCATCACGGCGACGGAGCCGGGCATCGAGCAACTCGACGAGGCGACACTGCGCCGGGTAGGCGAGGCGCTGGGCCATCCGTTGCGCGCGATCTGGCAGCGCATCTAGCGGTCGCGAGATTTTTCGCGCGGCCCCTTCCAGTTGTCACAGCCCTTGTCTAACAAGGGCGTGAGCAATCGATTGCATTCAGGAGAGGCAGCCCATGTCCACCATCATCGACGTCACCGCCCGGCAGGTTTTCGACAGCCGCGGCAACCCCACTGTGGAAGTGGACGTGGTGCTCGATGATGGCAGCTTCGGCCGCGCCATGGTGCCGTCGGGCGCCTCGACCGGCGCGCATGAGGCGGTGGAACTGCGCGATGGCGGCAAGCCGTTCTTCGGCAAGGGCGTCACCAAGGCGGTCGACTTCGTCAACAGCGAGATCTTCTCGGAGATCCAGGGCCTCGACGCGCTCGACCAGATCGAGGTCGACCGCACGCTGATCGAGCTCGACGGCACCCCCAACAAGAGCCGGATCGGCGCCAACGCCATCCTCGGCGTATCGCTTGCGGTCGCCAAGGCGGCCGCCGAGTCGAGCTCGCTGCCGCTCTACCGATACATCGGCGGGCCGAACGCCCATGTGCTGCCGGTGCCGATGATGAACATCATCAATGGCGGCGCGCATGCCGACAATCCGATCGACATGCAGGAGTTCATGATCCTGCCCGTGGGCGCCGAATCGATCGCCCATGCCGTGCAGATGGGCTCGGAAATCTTCCACACGCTGAAGAAGAACCTCGCTGCCGACGGCCACAACACCAATGTTGGCGACGAGGGCGGCTTCGCTCCGAACCTGAGCTCGGCCGAAGTGGCGCTCGACTACATCGTCAAGTCGATCGAGAAGGCCGGCTACTCGGCCGGCAAGGACGTGTACCTGGGCCTCGACTGCGCCGCGACCGAGTACTTCAAGGGCGGCAAGTACGAGATGGCGGGCGAGGGCAAGTCGCTGTCGTCGGAGGAGAACGCGCGCTTCCTCGCCGGGCTGGTGGACAAGTTCCCGATCATCACCATCGAAGACGGCATGGGCGAGGACGACTGGGAGGGCTGGAAGATCCTGACCGACTTGCTCGGCGAGAAGGTGCAGCTGGTTGGCGACGACCTGTTCGTCACCAATACCGAACGCCTGCGCTCGGGTATCAAGATGGGCGTTGCGAACTCGATCCTCGTCAAGGTGAACCAGATCGGCTCGCTGTCGGAGACGCTCGACGCCGTCGATACCGCGCATCGTGCCGGCTACACCTCGGTGATGTCGCACCGCTCGGGCGAGACCGAGGATTCGACGATTGCCGACCTCGCCGTCGCCTGCAACTGCGGGCAGATCAAGACCGGCTCGCTCAGCCGCTCGGATCGGCTGGCCAAGTACAACCAGCTGATCCGCATCGAGGAACAACTCGGCGGCGCGGCCAAGTACGCCGGCGCGTCGGTCATTCGCGGCTGATGCCATCGCACGGGGCGGGCCGACGCTTGCGAGCGATATGGCCTGCCCCATGCAGTGATGCGGCCGGTAGACCGGGCCGCGGCCCACACCTGGCCCGGACTGGCGATCGGCAAGGTGGTGATCGGGATGGCTGACTGATCGGTTTCACAACTGCCTGTTAAGCCGGCGTTGGCTATAAGGGCTGGTCGCTTCGCGAGATTGCCCATGTCTACCCGTCTCAAACGTCCGGCGTTCTGGCGCCATCTTGGCATCACTGCGATCCTCATCGCCTTCCAGGGATACCTCGGCTACTCGTTCTTTACCGGCCAGTTCGGCATCGAGAGCCAGGACGTGCTGGAGAAGGAGATCGAGGAACTGGGCGCCACCTCTGCGGCGCTCGGAGCCGAAATCGAGTCGTACCGGCACCGGATATCGCTGTTCAAGTCGTCGAGCCTCGATCCCGACCTGGTGTCGGAGCGGGCGAGGGCGCTGTTGTCGATGTCTGAACCCGACGACTATGTGGTGATGGTCAACGCCACAACCGGTAAACCGGTTTCCGGTTCAGGTGCGGGTTCAACCACAAACGAGTTAAGCGGTGAAATCGAAAGCGGTATAGACTGATAGCGTCGTTTCTTTGCGCAAACGCAGGGTTAGCAACGCTCACGCTTTTCAGGTAAGCTGAATTTACAAGCGGCCTGTCCCTCCCGGCCGCGACCCAGATTCCGGAGCGATTGCATGGCGCGCAAAGCGGTGGCCAAGTCGGCCCAGTCCAATGTCCCCGAACTCACCAAGGAACAGGAACTCACCGCTTATCGTGAAATGCTGCTCATCCGCCGCTTCGAGGAGAAGGCCGGCCAGATGTATGGCATGGGCCTGATCGGCGGTTTCTGTCACCTCTATATCGGCCAGGAAGCGGTGGTGACCGGCATCACCATGGCGTCCAGGAAGGGAGAGGACGCCCAGATCACCGGTTACCGTGACCACGGCCACATGCTGGTGATGGGGCTCGACCCCAAGGGCGTGATGGCCGAACTCACCGGGCGCCAGGGCGGCTTGTCGAAAGGCAAGGGCGGCTCGATGCACATGTTCTCCAACGAGCATCGCTTCTACGGCGGCAACGGCATCGTCGGTGCTCAGGTATCGCTCGGTACGGGGCTGGCGTTTGCAGCAAAGTACCGTGGCGACAATACTGTCTCGATCTCGTATTTCGGCGACGGCGCGGCCAACCAGGGCCAGGTCTACGAGAGCTTCAACATGGCCAAGCTCTGGAACCTGCCGGCAGTCTACATCATCGAGAACAATCGCTACGCCATGGGCACCTCGGTGGACCGGGCGACGGCACAGGGCGATTTCTCCAGGCGCGGCCTGTCCTTCGGCATCGACGGCGAGCAGGTCGACGGCATGGACGTCCGCCTGGTGCACGATGCGGCCAAGCGCGCCATCGAGCATGCGCGCTCCGGCAAGGGGCCGTACATCCTTGAGATGCAGACCTATCGCTATCGCGGCCATTCCATGTCCGATCCTGCCAAGTATCGGTCGAAGGATGAAGTCGCGAGCATGCGCGCCGAGCGCGACCCGATCGAGCAGGTCAAGAACCGCATTCTCGAGAAGCGCTACGGCACCGAGGAGTGGTTCAAGGAAGTCGAGGCGGAGATTCGCGCCATCGTCACCGAGGCGGCTGATTTCGCCACGTCCGATCCCGAGCCGCCGGCGGCGGAACTGTGGACGGACATCTACGCCGCATGACGGGGGTCATCTTCACCATCGGACTGCTGGTCTGGCTGGTGGCGGCCTACGCCTTCGTGCGTATCGCGCTGAGCTTTGCCCGCGTGTGGCGGGCTGCGCCGGCCGGGCAGGGCAGCAAAGCCGCCATGGAGCTCTGGAGCCTCAATTATCCGGCGGTGCGCCAACGCGTGGACGAAACGGCGGCACCGGCAATCGACACCTTCCGCAAGAGCGTCGGGCTGTTTGCTGCCTGTGTGGGTGGGTTGATCGTCGTGGTGCTGCTCAACCTCTTCATGGGGAACGCGGCATGATGGTGAAACCGGTGAATATGACGGGACGCGGCCAGCATGGTGCAGGTGGACTGGCAGGTCTGGTTGCTGGCACTCGCGGTGGGTGTGCTGTTCCTCGTCTACTTCTGGTGGACCGGCGGCACGATCATCGCCAGCTTTCGCCGACTGCTGCAGATCATCGAAGACTGGCCGCAGACGCGGCGCGCCATGGTGGATGCCGAATCGCGCAGCGGCGGGCGGTATCCGCTCTGGTTCCGGCTGGCCCGCGTCGCCGTGCTGCTGGCGCTTGTCGCACTCGTCACAATCATTCTCTGGCGCCGGTTCAGCTGATGGCCGCGCCGGTTTGTTCTTGAAACTCGTGGGCGGCCCTGCCGCCTGATCGCCCCTCTGCGGAGCACGAAGATGCCAACGATCCTGATGCCCGCCCTCTCGCCGACGATGGAAGAGGGCAAACTGTCGAAATGGCTGGTCAAGGAAGGCGATACGGTCAAGCCCGGCGACGTGCTGGCCGAGATCGAGACCGACAAGGCCACGATGGAAGTCGAGAGCGTCGACTCGGGCAAGGTGGTGAAGATCCTGGTCCCTGAGGGCACCGAGGGCGTGAAGGTCAACGAGCCGATCGCCCAGGTGCAGGCCGAGGGCGAGACGCTTGAGGACGCGCCGGTGGCCAAGACCGCTCCCGAGCCGTCCGAAGCGCCGGTCGTGGCAGCCGAGAAGGCCGTAGAAGCCGCGCCCTCCGTGGCTGCCGCTCCCGCCGCGCCCAAGTTCGAGGCCGCCGCCGATCCGGACCTGCCGGCCGGCGTCGAAATGGTCGAAATGACCGTGCGTCAGGCGCTGAACGAGGCGATGGCCGAGGAAATGCGCCGCGACAAGGACGTCTTCCTCATGGGCGAGGAAGTGGCCGAGTACCAGGGCGCCTACAAGATTTCGCAGGGGCTGCTGCAGGAATTCGGGCCGCAGCGCGTCGTCGATACGCCGATCACCGAGCACGGCTTTGCCGGTATCGCGGTGGGCGCGGCATTCGCCGGCCTGCGGCCGATCGTCGAGTTCATGACCTGGAACTTCGCCATGCAGGCGATCGACCAGATCATCAACTCGGCCGCCAAGCAGCTCTACATGTCCGGTGGCCAGGTCTCGGCGCCGATCGTGTTCCGTGGCCCGAACGGCGCGGCGGCGCGCGTCGGGGCGCAGCACAGCCAGGATTACTCGGCGTGGTACAGCCATGTGCCGGGGCTGCATGTCGTCGCGCCGTTCTCGGCGGCCGATGCCAAGGGCCTGCTGAAGGCGGCGATCCGCTCGAACACCCCGGTGGTGTTCCTCGAAAACGAGATCCTCTACGGCTCGACCGGGCTCGTGCCGAAGGTCGACGACTTCGTGCTGCCGATCGGCAAGGCGCGCATTGCGCGGCCCGGCAAGAACGTGACCATCGTGTCCTACTCGATGGGCATGCGCTATGCCACGCAGGCGACCGAGAAGCTGGTTGCCGCTGGCGTCGACGTCGAACTCATCGACCTGCGCACGCTGCGTCCGATGGATACGGCGACGGTGATCGAATCGGTGAAAAAGACCGGCCGCATGGTGACGGTGGAAGAGGGCTGGCCGCAGGGCGGCATCGGCGCTGAACTGGCAGCCGTGGTCGTCGCCGAGGCGTTCGACTACCTCGATGCCCCGCCGCTCCGCGTCACCGGCAAGGACGTGCCGATGCCGTATGCGGCGAACCTCGAGAAGCTGGCGCTGCCGAACGTCGACGAGGTCATCGCGGCGGTGAATGCCGTGACGTATCGGAGCTGAGGATGAGCATTCCGGCCGACGACCAGAAATTCCTCGATGCTGCCTACGCGGAGGCTCAGCAGGGCCTGCGCGAGGGTGGCATTCCGATCGGTTCGGTGCTTGTCCGCAACGGCGAGATCATCGGGCGCGGGCACAACCGGCGGGTGCAGAAGGGCGATCCGATCCTGCATGGCGAGATGGATGCGATCCAGAATGCCGGCCGGCAGCGGACGTATCGCGACGTGACGTGCTACACCACGCTGAGCCCCTGCATGATGTGCACCGGCACCATCATCCAGTTCGGAATTTCCCGCGTGGTGGTGGCAGAGAGCAAGAATTTCAAAGGCTTCCAGGATGTCATGACGCTCGCTGGCGTCGACGTGGTGGACTACCACGACGAGCGCTGCGAACACATGATGGCCGACTTCATCGCGAAGCATCCGGAACTCTGGAACGAAGATATCGGCGAGTAAGGCACCATGAGCATCAACATCACCATGCCCGCGCTCTCTCCCACGATGGAGGAGGGCAAACTCGCCAAGTGGCACGTCAAGGAGGGCGACAAGGTCTCCTCCGGCGACGTGATCGCAGAGATCGAGACCGACAAGGCGACGATGGAAGTCGAGTCGATCGACGAGGGCATCGTCGGCAAGATCGTGGTGCCCGAGGGCACCGAAGGCGTGAAGGTCAACGCGGTGATCGCGGTGATCCTCGCCGATGGCGAGAGCGCTTCGGACATCAAGACGGATGCTCCGGCACCGGCTGCCAAGACGCCTGAGCCGGCGAAGACGGAAGCGCCGAAGGCCGAAGCGGCTCCGGCGGCCAAGATGCCGACCGCGACGACGGGTTCGGCGGCGGCTCCGGTGCCCGCACACAAGGCGGCAGCCCCGGCTCCGGCAGCAAACGGCGCGCGCGTGTTCGCCTCGCCGCTGGCCAAGCGGCTGGCGAAGGAAGCCGGTATCGAGCTCTCCGCCATTTCCGGTTCGGGTCCGCATGGGCGCGTGGTGAAATCGGACGTCGAGGGTGCGAAGTCGGGCAAGACGCCGCTGAAGGCAGCGCCGGCAGCGGCTGCTGCGGCGCCGTCGGGTGGTGCGGCCGTTGCTGGTGGCATGACCCGGGCGCAGGTGCTCGCGCTCTACCCCGAGGGTAGCTACGAGCTGGTGCCGAATGACGGCATGCGCAAGGTGGTGGCGGCGCGGCTTACCGAAGCGAAGCAGACCATCCCGCATTTCTACCTGACGCTCGACTGCAAGATCGACGCGCTGCTGTCGGCACGCGAGCAGATCAATGCGGCCGCGCCGCTCAAGGACGGCAAGCCGACCTACAAGCTCTCGGTCAACGACTTAGTCATGAAGGCATGGGCGGCGGCGCTGATGAAGGTGCCGGCGGGCAATGCGACCTGGGCCGGGGACGCGATCCTCTACCACAAGCACGCCGACGTAGCGGTGGCGGTGTCGGTGCCGGGCGGGCTGTTCACCCCGGTGGTGAAGGCGTGCGATACCAAGTCGCTGCGCCAGATCTCCGAAGAGGTGAAGGACCTTGCCGGCCGGGCGCGCAACAAGAAGCTGGCGCCGCACGAGTACCAGGGCGGGTCGAGCTCCGTGTCCAACCTCGGCATGTTCGGCATCAAGGAATTCGCCGCGGTGATCAACCCGCCGCACGGCACCATCCTCGCGGTGGGCGCCGGCGAAGAGCGGGTCTATGCGGACAAGGGCCAGGTGAAGGTCGCGACCTTCATGACGGTGACGCTGAGCGTCGATCACCGCTCGGTAGACGGGGCGCTGGGCGCCGAACTGCTGGCGGCGTTCAAGGGCCTGATCGAAAACCCGGTGATGATGCTGGCGTAGCTGCTGGCTGGAGGCTTCCGTGAAGACCATTCTCGCTTACGGCGACAGCCTGACCTATGGGGCCAATCCGATCCCGGGCGGGCCGCGGCATGCCTATGAGGATCGCTGGCCGACGGCGCTGGAGCAGGGGCTCGGTGGCGCGGCGCGGGTGATTGCCGAGGGGCTGGGCGGGCGCACGACGGTGCATGACGACTGGTTCGCCAGTGCCGACCGGAATGGCGCCCGGGTGCTGCCGACGCTGCTCGAGAGCCATTCGCCGCTCGACCTGATCGTCATCATGCTGGGCACCAACGACATCAAGCCGTTCCATGGCCGGACTGCCAATGAGGCGGGGCGCGGCATGGCGCGGCTGGTGCAGATCATCCGCGGGCACTATGCCGGGCGGATGCAGGCGGAGCCGCAGATCATCCTCGTGTCGCCGCCGCCGATCATCCTCGGCGACTGGGCGGACATGATGGACCATTTCGGCCCGCACGAGGCGATCGCGACCTCGGTGAACTTCGCCGCCGAGTACAAGAAGCGGGCGGACGAGCAGAAGGTGCATTTCTTCGATGCCGGCATGGTGGCGAAGACGTCGAAGGCCGACGGCATCCACCTCGACCCGGCGAACACCCGGGCCATCGGGGCCGGGCTGGTGCCATTGGTGAAGCAGGTGCTGGGGCTTTGACCGCCCCGATCACCATTCGGCCGGCGACCAAGGCTGATGCGGCCGAGGTGGCGTTGCTGGTCAACATCGCGACGCATGGTGGCATCCGGACGGGGTGGGAGCATGACGAGCGGGCGAAGGGCACTTATGATCCGCTCGAGGTCGGGCGGCTCGATATGCTGGACGAGACCAGCGAGATGAACTGGTGCAACGCCACGATGGCGGAGAGCGACGGCGAGATCGTCGGCATGCTGCTTGGCTATCCCGAGCCCGACGCGATGGGGCCGTTTCCGGGCAACCTGCCGGGGTTCCTGGTGCCGATCGTCGAGCTGGAGTGGCTGTCGGCCGGGCAGTGGTTCATTTCGATGCTCGGCGTGCATGTGCCGTGGCGTGGTCACGGCGTCGGCGGCCAGTTGCTGGCGCTGGCCGAAGAGAAGCGGGCCGAGACCGGGCGGCGCGGGCTGGCGCTGATCGTCGAGGACAAGAATGCGGGCGCGCGCGCCCTCTATGAACGCATGGGTTTTGCGGTGACGGCCTCGCGGCCGATGCGGCATTACCCCGACGGAACGCAGCCGGGCAAGGACTGGCTCCTGATGGTGAAGGAACACTGAGATGGCTGACCAATACGACCTGATCGTTGTCGGCGCCGGCCCCGGCGGCTACATCGCGGCGATCCGCGCGGCGCAGCTGGGGATGAAGACCGCCATCGTCGAGCGCGAGCACATGGCCGGTATCTGCTCGAACTGGGGCTGTATTCCGACCAAGGCATTGCTCCGCACTGCCGAAGTGTATGGCCACATGAGCCACGCCAAGGATTACGGCTTGACAGCAGACCAGTTCGGCTTCGACCTCGACGCTGTCGTCAAGCGCTCGCGCGGCATCGCCAACCAGATGAACAACGGCGTGCAGTTCTTGATGAAGAAGAACAAGGTCGACATCATCTGGGGCGAGGCGGTGCTGACCTCGCCCACTGAGATCAAGGTGGCGCCGACCAAAAAGAAGATCGTCGAGCCGCAGGGACCGATCCCCAAGAATGCGCTGGGCGAGGGCACCTACAAGGCCAAGAACATCATCATCGCCACCGGCGCGCGGCCGCGCGTGCTGCCGGGCATCGAGCCCGATGGCGAAAAGATCTGGACGTATTTCGAGGCGATGAAGCCGGCGCAGTTCCCAAAATCGCTGGTCATCATGGGCTCGGGCGCCATCGGCATGGAGTTCGCAAGCTTCTACCGCTCGATGGGCGCGGAGGTGACGGTGGTGGAGCTGCTGCCGACGATCCTGCCGGTCGAGGATGCCGAGATCGCCGCGCATGTGAAGAAGCGGTTCGAGAAGCGTGGCATCAAGATCATCACCGATGCGAAGGTGACGAAGGTCGACAAGGCCAAGGACGGCATCGTCGCCCATATCGAGCCCAAGACCGGCGAGACGTCGCAGATTGCGGCCGACGCGCTGATTTCGGCGGTGGGCGTGCAGTGCAACTCCGAGAATTTGGGGCTGGAAGCGCTGGGCGTGAAGATCGACCGCGGCGCGATTGCCATCGACCACTACGGGCGCACCAACGTGCCGACGATCTGGGCCATCGGCGATGTGGCAGGGCCGCCGATGCTGGCGCACAAGGCCGAGCATGAGGCGGTGATTACCGTCGAGACCATTGCCGGGCTCAAGGGCGTGCACGGGCTGAACAAGCTGCAGGTGCCGGGCTGCACCTATTGCGAGCCGCAGATCGCCAGCGTCGGGCTGACCGAGGCCAAGGCCAAGGAAGCCGGGCGCGAGATCAAGGTCGGCCGCTTCCCGTTCATCGGCAACGGCAAGGCGATCGCGCTGGGCGAGCCGGAAGGCCTGGTAAAGACCATCTTCGATGCCAAGACCGGCGAACTGCTGGGCGCGCACATGGTGGGTGCCGAAGTGACCGAACTGATCCAGGGTTTTGTCGTGGCCATGGGCCTCGAGACCACCGAGGAAGACCTGATGCACACCATCTTCCCGCACCCGACGCTCAGCGAGACGATGAAGGAATCCGTCCTCGACGCCTACGGTCGTGCGTTGAACATGTGAGGACGAACCCATGATCCCTCCCGCCGATATCCCCGGCTTGCCGAACAATCTCACCCCGATCATCGTGTTCCTCGTAATCGGGCTGGTTGCCGGCTGGCTGGCAAGCCTGGTGCTCGGGGGTGGCGGGTTGCTGCGCAACCTGATCGTCGGGGTGATCGGCTCGTTAATCGGCGGCTATGTGCTGAACCTCGCTGGGGTGACGCTGCCGATCGACAATGTGTGGGTCAGCAGCATCGTGACCGCGACGATCGGGGCGCTGCTGGTCATCGTGGTGGCGCGGGTCGTCGCCAAGTAGCGGGGTTGAACCTGGCATGCCCAATCGCGATATGCCGCGACAGGGCAAACAGGGGTAGACGATGGGCATTCCGCAGAAAGTTGAGGGAGAGGTCGCTATGGGTCGTATGGATACGCGTTCGCTGGTGATTTTCCTGGTGATCGGCCTCGTGGCTGGCTTTCTGGCCAGTCTGGTGGTCGGGGGCGGCGGACTGATCACCTACCTGATCAGCGGTGTGATCGGCGCCTTCGTGGGCGGCTGGTTATTCTCGGCGCTGAAGATCAATCTCAATCTCAATCCGCTGCTCGTCCAGATCATCACGTCGACGGTGGGCGCCATCATCGTCGTCATCATTGCCCGGTTGATTGCCGGCTAGGATTTTCCCTTGGTCACACTGATCGACAGCACCGATACCCGCCCGCGGCATCCCGAGAAGGCCAACCGGCCCGAGCACGAGATGCTGCGCAAGCCGGACTGGATCCGGGTGAAGGCGCCGGGCTCTCCCATCTACAAGGAGACCCAGCAGATCGTGCGCGAGAACGGCCTCGTCACGGTGTGCGAGGAAGCGGGCTGTCCGAACATCGGCGAGTGCTGGAGCAAGAAGCACGCGACCATGATGATCATGGGCGAGATCTGCACCCGCGCCTGCGCCTTTTGCAACGTGCGCACCGGGCTGCCGACGGCGCTCGACCCGAACGAACCCGAGAACGTCGCCATAGCGGTCGAGAAGCTCGGGTTGGCGCATGTGGTGATCACGTCGGTCGATCGCGACGACCTGCCCGATGGCGGGGCGGAGCATTTCGCTCAGGTGATCCGGGCGATCCGCCGGCGGACACCGAAGACCACGATCGAGATTTTGACTCCGGACTTCCTCCGCAAGGAGGGGGCGCTCGAGGTGGTCGTCGCGGCGAAGCCCGACGTCTTCAACCACAACCTCGAGACGGTGCCGTCGAAGTACCTCAAGGTGCGTCCGGGGGCGCGCTACTTCCACTCGATCCGGCTGTTGCAGCGGGTGAAGGAACTCGATCCGACGATGTTCACCAAGTCCGGCATCATGGTCGGGCTCGGCGAGGAGCGGAACGAGGTGCTGCAGCTGATGGACGACCTGCGCTCGGCCGACGTCGACTTCCTCACCATCGGACAGTACCTGGCGCCGACCAAGCGGCACATCGCGGTCAACCGCTTCGTGACGCCCGAGGAGTTCAAGTCCTACGCCACCGTCGCGACCACCAAGGGCTTCCTGCTGGTTTCGTCCAGCCCGCTGACCCGCTCGTCGCATCACGCCGGCGAAGATTTCGCGCAGTTGCGCGCCAACCGGATGGCCAAGCTCGCCCATGCCTGATCTGTTCTTCGAGCGGCACATGCCGCATGTGCCGCGGTCGATGTTCGACCTCGTGAGCGACCTCGAGGCCTACCCGCGCTTTGTCCCCAACTGCAAGGCGATGGACGTCCGGCCACAGGCGGACGGATCGCGACTGGCGAAGATGACGATCTCGTTCGGCCCGATCACCCAGGCCTATACGAGCCGCGTGACCGCCGACCCGCAGGCGATGACCATCACCGCGGTGGCGGTCGACGGGCCGTTCGCCTACCTCGACAGCAAGTGGACGTTCTCCCCTGAAGGTTCGGGGACGCGCGTGCGCTTCGACGTCGACTTCAAGATCTCAAACCCGCTGATCGCCGCGGTGGCCGAGCCAGCGTTTGCGTCCAAGCAGGACGAAATCATCGACGCGTTTGGCGACGAGGCCGACCGGCGGTTCGGGACCTAATCAGCCCCGGGCGAAGTCCCGCAGCATCTTGAGCGCCTGCACCACGGTGGCGTGACGCACGGCGTCGCGATCCATCTTGGCGAATACCTTGCGGACGTGCTTGGTCTCTTCATCGCTGGCGAGGGCGAAGTGCACGAGGCCGACGGGCTTGTCGGCGGTGCCGCCGTCGGGACCAGCCACACCGGTGACGGCGATGGCAATGTGCGTGCCGGCGGTGCCGAGCGCCCCTTCGGCCATGGCGACTGCAACCTGCTCGGAGACCGCGCCGTGCTGCTTCAGCAGCGCATAGGGCACGCCGATCTGGCTGATCTTGGCCTCGTTGGCGTAGGTGATGAAGCCGCCATAAACGACGGCCGATGAGCCGGGAACGGCGGTCAATGCCCCAGCGATGAGGCCGCCGGTGCAGCTTTCGGCAGTCGCAACGGTGAGGCCTTTTGCCTTGAGCGCCTGAATCGTCTCGGCGGCGAGCGTGGCGATGTCGTTGTGGAGCTTCATTGGCTAGTTCTCTCGTCTGGGCAGTTCGATGGATGCGGTGGCCATGGCGACGATGCCTTCGCGACGGCCGACAAAGCCCAGCTCTTCGCTGGTCGTGGCTTTGACGGCGACGCGTGATGGCGTGGTGCTGCAGATTCCGGCGATGGCCGCCTTCATCGCCGCAACGTGTGGGCCGATCCGTGGCGCTTCGGCCACGATGGTGATGTCGAGGTTGACGACTCGCCCGCCGCGCGCGGCGACGAGGCCAGCCGCATGGGCCAGGAAGATCGACGAGGCGGCGCCCTTCCACTGCGGGTCGGACGGCGGGAAGAACGAGCCGATATCGCCCTCGCCCAGCGCGCCGTAGATGGCGTCGGTGAGGGCGTGAAGCGCTACGTCTGCGTCGGAGTGACCCTTGAGCTTGTGGGTGTGCGCAATCTCGACCCCGCCCAGCCAGACGGCACTGCCGGGCTCGAAAGGGTGGACGTCGAAGCCGCTTCCGATGCGGGTTTCCATGGCCTGTCCCACGTCTGAGGTTCCTGCAAGGAGCCGCTCGGCGCGAGCAAAATCCTCGGGATGGGTGATCTTGATGTTACGGGTGCTGCCCGGCGTCAGGGCGACGGTGAGCCCGGCCCATTCGGCGATTGCCGCATCGTCGGTGAACTCGCGTGGCATGCGGGTGGCGCGCAGGTGGGCCGAGAGAATCTGTGGGAAACGGAAGCCTTGCGGCGTCTGCGCCGCGAAAAGGGTGTTGCGGTCTTCGGTGGCAGCCACGGTCCGGCCATCGAGCGACCGCTTGATGGTGTCGGTGACCGGCACGACGGGCAGGGCGGCTTCGGACGAGGCGAGTGCACCGATGACGCCATCGATGACCTCAGGGGACGTGAGCGGGCGGGCTGCATCTTGGATCAGAACGAGGTCGGGGCGTTTCGGGCCCAGAGCCTGCAACCCGGCCAGCACGGAGCCCTGGCGAGTCGCCGCCCCGGTCACCGGCGGCAGCAGGCGTGGGTCGTCGAGGCCGAGAGCTGCGAAGCGCCCCGCGTGGTCCGCGTGGATGACAGGGAGGACCCAGGTCACGTGGGCATCGGCGAGGAACGCCTTGATGGTACGGCTGAGGACGGCCTCGCCGAGCAGTTCGCGATACTGCTTCGGCTCCGGTTCGCCCCCGGCGCTGGCACGCTCGCCGCGTCCGGCGGCAACCACAATGGCGGCAATGGTTCTTGTGCCCGTCATCGTCTTTCCATAAGAGGCTGCCAGCGGAGCGCTGCTGGTCTATCGGCGCCCCGCCGGATCAGCAAGGCCCCCATGCAGTTCTATCGCCATAGAAGCGCGATCCGTGGTTGCGCGTGGCGGTTTTTTGACTATTCTGCGGGCAATCCCTCCAAATGAGCAAATCTGGGGCAGTTAGTGTCTGAGTTTGCCTGCGCTTTGAGCATCGCCGGCCACGAGTTGCCCAACCGGGCGTTTCTCGCGCCGATGGCCGGCATCACCGACGCACCGATGCGCCGCCTCGCCGAGCGTTTCGGCGCGGGCCTGGTCGTGTCCGAGATGATCGCCAGCGCCGCCCTCGCCACCGGGCAGGACCTGATGGTGCGCAAGCTCAACAAATCCGGCGACCTGCCGCATGTCGTGCAGATCGCCGGCTGCGAGGCGCACTGGATGAAGCGCGGCGCCGAAATCGCCTGCGAGGCCGGCGCCGACATCGTCGATATCAACATGGGCTGTCCGAGCAAGCGGGTGACCAACGGCTATGCCGGCTCGGCGCTGATGCGGGTGCCCGACGAAGCCCTCAAGCTTATCGAAGCCGTGGTGGCTGCGACGCCGCTGCCGGTGACGGTGAAAATGCGGCTCGGCTGGGACGACGACTCGCTGAACGCCGCCGAGCTGGCGCGGCGCGCCGTCGATGCCGGAGCGCAGATGATCACGGTGCACGGGCGGACGCGGCAGCAGTTCTACAAGGGCGAGGCCCGCTGGGACCTGGTACGGCCAGTGGTCGAGGCGGTGAAGGTGCCGGTGGTGGTCAACGGCGACATCACGACGCTGGAGCGGGCGCAGGAAGCGCTGCGGCTGTCGGGCGCGGCAGCGGTGATGATCGGCCGCGGCGCGCAGGGACAGCCGTGGAAGGTCGGGCAGATCGGGGCGGGGCTGATGGACAAGCCGGCCAACGATGCGCCGACGGGCGAAGAACTCACCGCGATCGTCGCCGAGCACTACGAAGCCGTGCTCAGCGACTATGGCACCCATGTCGGGGTGCGCGTGGCCCGCAAGCATCTCGACTGGTATCTCGATGCGGCGGGAATTGTGTTGGAGAAGCCGGTGCGTGCGTTACTGCTGGGGTCGGAAGACCCGGCCGAGGTGATGGGGCTGATCCGCACCGTGTACACCGATGGCTGGAGACATGCGGCATGATCAAGCCCGTCGCCCCCGGCCTCGCCACGGCAGTGCTGCAGGCCCTGCCGCAGCCGGTGATCGTCTGCGCCGAAGACCATCGCATCGTGTTCGTGAACTATGCCGCCGAGGCCTTCTTCGGCGCGTCGCTGAGCGTGCTGAGCCGCCAGCGGCTGGACGACCTGATTGCCTTCGGCTCGCCCATTATCGGTCTTGTCGAGGCGGTGATCGAGCGGCGTGCGCCGATGACCGAATACCGCGTTCGCGTCGGTTCGTCGCGCTTCGGCGACGCGGCCGATGACCGCGTGGTGGACGTCTTCGCCACTCCGCTGGAGGGAGACGAGACTATCGCACTGCTGTTCCAGGAGCGCACCATGGCCGACAAGATCGATCGCCAGCTGGTGAGCCGCGGCGCGGCACGCTCGGTCACGGGCCTCGCTTCCATGCTGGCCCACGAGATCAAGAACCCGCTGTCGGGCATCCGCGGCGCGGCCCAATTGCTCGAGCAATCGGTGACACCGGACGAGTTGCCACTGGCGCGGCTGGTTCGTGACGAGGTCGATCGCATCGTGGATCTGATCGACAGGGTAGAGGTGTTCGGCGACGAGCGGCCGATTGAGCGCGAACCGATCAACATCCACGTCATCCTCGACCGGGTGAAGCTGCTGGCGCGCAGCGGCGTTGCCAAGGGCATCACCTTCACGGAGGAGTACGACCCTTCGCTGCCGCCGGTGGCGGGCAACCGCGACCAGTTGATCCAGGTGTTCCTTAACCTGGTGAAGAACGCGGCCGAAGCTCTGGAGCGGGTCAACAAGCCGGAGATCCGGTTCTCGACGGCGTTCCGACCCGGCATCCGCATTTCCGTGCAGGGCGTTTCCGAGCGTATCTCGCTGCCCCTCGAGATCATCATCGAGGACAATGGTCCCGGGATCGCACCCGACATGGTGCCGATCATTTTCGATCCGTTCGTGACGTCGAAGTCCAACGGCTCCGGACTGGGACTCGCGCTGGTGGCCAAGATCATCGGCGACCATGGCGGTGTCGTCGACATGGACAGCCGCCCGGGGCGGACCCGCTTCCGTATCCTGCTGCCGGTCGCGACGCGCCCGGTCGCGACTGAGACGACCGAAGGGGCCATGCCAAAATGAGCCACACTGTTCTGCTTGCCGACGACGATGCCGCCATCCGCATGGTGCTGAACCAGGCGCTTACGCGGGCCGGCTACGAGGTGCGGCCCACCGGCAACCTCTCCACCATGTGGAACTGGGTGAGCCGCGGGGAAGGGGACCTGCTGATCACCGACGTGATGATGCCCGACGGCAATGCCTTCGACATCATGCCCAAGATCAAGAAGCTGCGTCCCGACCTGCCGGTCGTGGTGATGAGCGCGCAGAACACCTTCATGACGGCGATCCGCGCCAACGAGGTCGGTGCCTACGAGTACCTGCCGAAGCCCTTCGATATCGCCGAGGTGCTCTCGGTGGTGGCGCGGGCCCTGGCGGACGCCAAGAAGCCGCCATCGGGCGAGAAGAAGGTCGACGAGCCTGGCGAGACCATGCCGCTGGTCGGGCGGTCGCCGGCAATGCAGGACATTTACCGCGCGCTCGCCCGGCTGATGCAGACCGACCTGACCGTGATGATCACCGGCGAGAGCGGCACCGGCAAGGAACTGGTGGCGCGGGCGCTGCACAATTTCGGCAAGCGCCGCAACGGCCCGTTCGTCGCGATCAACATGGCCGCCATTCCGCGCGACCTGATTGAGGCGGAACTGTTCGGCCACGAGAAGGGTGCTTTCACCGGTGCCACAGCGCGAACTTCGGGCCGTTTCGAGCAGGCCGAAGGTGGGACGCTGTTCCTCGACGAGATCGGCGACATGCCGATGGATGCCCAGACCCGCCTGCTGCGTGTGCTGCAGGAGGGCGAATACACGATGGTCGGCGGGCGCACTGCGATCAAGTCGAATGTCCGCATCGTGGCCGCAACGCACCGCGATCTGAGCCAGATGATCCGGCAGGGCCTGTTCCGCGAGGATCTGTACTATAGGCTCAACGTCGTTCCGATCCGCCTGCCGCCGCTGCGCGAGCGTGTCGATGACGTGAACGACCTGGTGCAGCACTTCCTGCGCGCCGCGCAGCGCGAGGGCGAGCCGGTCAAGACCATCGCGCCCGACGCCATCCGGCTGATGCAGAACTACTCCTGGCCGGGGAACATCCGAGAACTGGAGAACCTGGTCCGACGCCTGTCGGCGTTGTATGCGGACGAGAACATCTCGATCGAGATCGTACAGAACGAACTCAACCTCGCTGATCGCCAGCCGACGCCAACATCCTCCGGACCTGTCGACGTTTCCCCCGCGGTGGAAACGCACGTAGCCCAGGTGCTGC
>CAMDAL010000003.1 GCA_945888565.1 Devosia equisanguinis
CCCGAACATCCAGGGCGACCTCCGCCCGACCGAACCAACCCAAGCCTAATCGCCAAGCGCCTCAGTGCCTCCAAGAGGCAGTTCCGAGCGACCCGCCTGATGCATTTTTGCTCCGGCCAGCCGATGCATTTTTACTCCGGCGTTGACACGAGCCTCGCTCCTACTTCGAGGTGGCGGTAGACTCTGCTGTTTGCATCCTCTCGAGCGGCATTCTCAAACTCGACACCCTCCAGATTGTCGGCGAGCCCGCCGGCGGCAGTGGCCAGCGTTGCTAAATGCTTTTTGACATCGCTTAGGGTGGCCGCATTATTTTCCAGCGTGCGTTCCGCGAAGTAAGATTTCCATACTGTCTCGAGGCGGCTGCGAGCGTCTGGGGTTATCTCGGCCTCTAGCGTACGCTCTAGAACCAACCAGTCTGGCTCGAACTCCGGCACAGATCCGATCGCCCAACTCGTTCTTGGTCCGTAATTCGGCATCTTGACTACTCCAGACGCACGTAACTTCCTTATATTTATATTTCGTCGAAACTAGATAATTTCGAACAATTCAAAATTCCTATAGATTCTTCTCACTTAATTTGCTTCTTCATTGTCGGAGGAGTGCTTGCGAATGGGAGCACGTTGCTCTTTGGCACTGACAGACAGAAGCGCTCCCAAGCTTCCATCAACTTAGCCCGCTTCGCTAGCGCCGTCCCGCGGCGGTATGCCTGCTCGACGTCGTTGCCGACCTTGTGGGCGAGAGCAGCCTCGGCTACCTCCCGAGGGAACGTCGTCTGATCTCCACACCAATCGCGGAACGAGGACCGGAAGCCATGAACGCTGACGTCGCCCCGCTGCATTCGTCGAAGTAGCATCAGCATCGCCATGTTGGAGAGTGGCCGGTCCTGCTTGATTGCGGAGGGAAAGACGAACGGGCCCGTCGCTGCTTCAGCCAGCCCTTTGAGGATCGCAACAGCCCTATCGTTGAGAGGCACGCTATGCGCCTCGCGGCCCTTCATCCGCTCCGCAGGGACGGTCCAGAGCTTGCCCTCCAGATCGAACTCGGACCAGCGCGCGCCCAGCACCTCACCCGACCGCGCTGCCGTCAGTATGGTCAGTTCCAGCGCCCTCGCGGACAGCTCCCGGTGATCTGACAGCACCGTCATGAAGGCGGGCACGTCGGCATAGGGCATCGCTGGCTGATGACCACGAGCACGCTTCGGCGCCTGCTTGGGGAGCAAGTTACTGAGGTTGCCCCGCCAGGCGGCCGGATTCTCGCCGGTCCGCCAACCCTTCGTCTTGGCGTAATTCAGCACGCGCTCGATCCGCCCGCGAAGACGCGAAGCCGTCTCCGGCAGGGTCGACCATATCGGGCGCAGTACCTTCTCCACGTCAGTGGTCGTGATCTGGGAAACCCGCTTGTCCCGGATGGTAGCGCACTTGTCTCGCAGCGTCTGGGTCCACTGGTATTCGTGCTTGGCGTTCGACCAGGTCCCCTTGTTCGCCTCGATATACTCGTCGGCGCATTTGCCGAAGGTGGGTTCGGGCGCCAGCCGCTTCTCCGCGATCGGGTCGCGACCGGCTTCAGTCGCTTCCCGGAGATCGACGGCTTTCGCGCGGGCTTTCGACAGGGTAAGGGCCGGATAAGCACCAAGGCCCATCTCCCGCCGCTTGCCGTCGCGCACCCACATGAAGAGCCACGACTTTGTCCCGGTAGCGGTGACGTTCAAGTAAAGGCCGCCACCGTCGCTATGACGTCCCGCCTCCTTCTCGGCGCGAATGCCGGTGTCGGTCAGCTTATGGATGCCGCGCGCCATGCCATCCCCACTACTTTCCCCATTTTGAAGTGGGGATGATAGCGAACAGCAGCGGACATGCAAAGATAGTTGAAAGGCGAAACCGCCTTATCTCGGCTAGGCTTGTGAATTCCCACGTACGGCCGCGAACGCCAGTTCGACGGTGCTCAGCTCCACCATCGCTTTGTGAGTCCGCTCCATATCTGGCAGCGGCAGACGCCGCAGCAGTGACATACCCGGATTACCCGCGCGGCATTCAGCAACTGCCAAAAGCCTGATCCCCTTTGCAAGTATGAGATCGGTTCAGACCTCGTGCCTGACCCACTCCGTTTTGCATGCTATCAAAATCGTCCCCTACCATTTACCGATGTTTAATTGATCGCCCGAGGTGATTCGCCGGGTTCGGGGAATAATTGATGTCCATTATTGACTTGGCCCGCCCGGCTTGCTGCCGGAGCATCGCTTCTGCTCGCCTTTTTTTTGGCGTGCGCCGCTTCGAGACAGTCCCCACTCTCACGACCGCCCTGATGCTCGGCCTCGCCATTGGCGCAGTGATGGCAGGGACGGACTCAACCCTCGCCGCCGGCGAAACCTTCGTCTGGAATGGGCTCGGCAACGGCACCAGCTTTGCCGCCGAGAGCAACTGGACGGACATCACCGCCAAACGCTGGGTGCCCGTCTTCGATGAGGATGGCTACGAAATCCACATCTGGCTGCCGGTACTCGACGAAGACGGCAACCCCGTCCATGCACTGGATCAGGTCTTCGATGAAGACGGCAACCCCGTTCTTGACGAGGAGGGCAACGAGGTCTGGGTCGAGGGCGAGCCGCTGCTTGAGGCCGGTCCCATCGTTCTTGAAGAGCGCGACGTCGTTCTCCCCGGCCCGCCGGACGGCGAGCAGAACATGCTGCTCGAAGCCGGCACGCCCAATATCAGCTCGTCCGGCCGACACATCAATGACGCAACGCTGCTGGGCGGCGAGTTCCTGATCCGCACCGGTAGTGTGGCGGTGATTCCGGGCAATTTTTACGTCGATGGCCTGCTGACGGTAGGCAATGAGGGCGTTCTGACCATCAGCCAGGATGACAGAGGCCAGAGCTTTCTCGCCGCCCGCCAGGCGGTGATCGAAGGCGGGACTATCCGCGGCGCGGGCATCCTCCGTGTCACTGGCGAGAACTCGCTGACGCACGAGTACGACCCGACCATGGGCCTGACGCAATCGAATGGCCTCGTTACGGGACTGAACGTCGAGACGCCGATCTACACCATGTCCGGCGGTACTCTTTCCGCGCTGGTAGACTTCGAGACAGTGTTCGCCCTGTCGGGCACCGGAGAGGTGACCGCATCAGCGGTTCTGACCGGCAGCGACGGGGCCGTCATGACCCAGTCCGGCGGCAGCATGGCCGGCAGCGTGACCGGGATCGACAGCTACACGCAGTCGGGCGGATTGTTCACAGGCACGTTGGAGGTGGACACCTACGCCCTGACCGGCGACGGCACTGCCGTCGTCGGAGGTGCGATCACTGCATCGGAGGCATTCAATCTCGGGCCGGCGACCGGCACGACGACTGTCGATGCCCTGCTCACAGGCACCGGCGCGGTGGTCAAGACGGGTGACTCGCGGGTCATCCTCACCAACGGTGAGAACGCCTTCACGGGCTCTGTGACAGTCAGCGCCGGTGTCCTCGAAGTCATCGACACGGCACTGCCGAGTGCCGCCTCGGTTGACGTCGCAGGCGGCGCCACCGTGCAGTTCACCGTCGGCGCGACCTCCGATGTCACCTTCGACGGCGTGATGACCGGCGACAAGGGCACGCTGGTGAAGGACGGCCTCGGCCGGCTGATCCTGACCGGCGACATCGAAATGGGCGCGCTCGATATCAATGCGGGCGCCCTCAGCATCGGCAACGGCATCAGCACCGAAACCGCCTCGTTCGATTCCGCCGTGATCCAGAAGGACGCCTCACTCTACATCGCCAGTGGCGCGACGCTGCACATCCGGGTGCCCAACAACCTCACCAACTACGGCACGCTGGTCAACGACGGCACGGTGATCGACGATCTCGACAACAGCGGTACCTTTACCAACAACAAGGACTATATCGCCGACGTCGCCAGCAATACCGGCACCATCGACAACCGGCAGCCGGGCAAGTGGACCGGGAACATCGAGTCGAACGCGGGCCGGATCGTCAACCACGAGGGCGCGACCTGGACCGGAGCGGTGGAAGGCAACACCGGCGCCATCACCAATGACGGCACCTGGATCGACGGCACCGTCACCAACGGGCAAGCCGGGGTCAAGGCGACGCTCGACTACGGCAAGATGATCTACAACAACTACACCGGCACCTGGACCGGCAACATCGCCGCCAACCATGGCTGGATCCTCAACGCCGGCGGCACCTGGACCGGTGACGTGCTGTCGAACAACGGCGAAGTCTGGAACGACAACTGGGCTGGCGAAACCGGCACGGGCTACTGGATCGGCGACGTTGTCGACAATCACTCCAGCGTGTTCAACGGCGGCGGCGGGGACTGGACCGGCGACGTGCTGGGAAACCATGGCCACCTGAAGAACGATCCGCTGGCCTTCTGGCATGGCGACATCTACTCCAATGACAAAGCGGTGGAGTCCTATGGAACCTGGCAAGGCGATGTCGTCGGCAACGCCCGTGCCATCTGGAACGGCGGAGTGTGGGATGGCGACATCGTCGCCGCCGGGACGATCACTTCCATGGCGACCGGGAATATCGCGAACACCGGCAATGCCGGCCGTATCTACAACATCGGCGGCACCTGGACCGGCATCGTCGAGGGCAATACGGGCACCATCAGCAACGCTCCCGGCGAGATCAACACCGTGATGGGCGGCCCCTCGACCTGGGTCGGCGATGTAGTCAGCAATGACGGCATGATCTTCAACGCCGCCGGAAGCAGTTGGACCGGCGATGCGCTGGCCAATGCCGGCACCATCACTACCAAGGGCCTGTGGACCGGCGACATCACCAGTTCCGGCACGCTGGCGGCCGGCAGCAGCATCACCGGCGCGGTGGTCAATACCGGCGTGCTCGAGCTCGTCGGCGACCTCACCGTCGGCAGCGTCAGTTTTGGGGGCGACGCCTTCTTTGACGTCGATCTAGAGGCTGCGGGCGTCGGCGAGATGCTGACCAGCACAGGAGCCGCAGCGCTCGACGGCACCGTCCGGGTTACGGCCGGCTCTACCATGACCAGCGGCGATTACCTCACCAGCTACGATATCCTCACGGCCTCCGCCATCACGGGCGAATTTGATGGTGTCACCACCGACCTCGCGTTCCTCGCGCCGACCCTGAGCTATACCTCGACGACTGCCTCGGTGACGCTGCAGCGCAACACGCAGGAGTTCAGCGCCGTGGGCGTAACGCCCAACCAGCAGGCGGTGGCCAATCAGATCGAGAACGAACTTGGCGAGGGCAATGCGCTCTATGGTGCCGTGCTCTGGCTGACGCCGGAGGAGGCGCAGTCGGCCTTCGACCAGCTGTCGGGCGAAGTCTACGCGTCGGCTGAAGCTGCCGCTGCAGGCAAGGCGATGGTTGTGGGCGACATCGCGCTCGACCGCGTCGACAAGGCGTTCGACGGCATCGATGCCAGCGGCAGCGCCAGTGGCTACGCTTCGAGTTCGGCGGACCTCGAGGACGGCTCCGGCAGCACGGCGCTATGGACGGAGTTTTATGGTGCGTTCGACAACGCCGATGGCGACAACGGCACCTCCGCTACCGACAGCACGGTCAGCGGCGTGGCGCTCGGCCTCGATGGCCTGCTGGGCGACTGGCGTCTGGGCATGATGCTGAACGCCGGTACCGGCGACACCAACGTTGCCGCGCTTGGTTCCACGGTCACCGCCACCAGCTACGGCTTTGGCGTTTATGGCGGCACCAACTGGGGCGATACGCGCCTGGCCGTCGCGGGCACCTATGCCCGGCAGGACAATGCCAGCACCCGCACCGTCGCGTTCGGCAACTTCACCGAGGAACTCTCGGCCGACTACGCTTCGACCACCATGCTGGCCAGCGCCCGGCTCAGCCACGAGTTCGACTTCGGCGCCGTGTCGCTCATCCCCTACGCCAGCGCCGCCTATGTCGACCACCAGACGGATGGGTTCAGCGAAACCGGCGGCGCCGCAGCGCTGACCTCCGACGGCAGCCATTCGGCAACGACTTTCGGGGCGATCGGCGCCACCGTGAGCTACCAGATGCTGCTGGAAGACGGCGTGCTGGTCACCACCACCGCGTCGCTCGGCTGGCAGCACAGCTTCGCCGAAGGCGGCGACGCCAGCTTGGCCCTGGCCGGTGGCACCCCGATCACGATCTCCGGCACCAGCCCGGATAGTGACGTGGCGGCGATTGCTGCGGGAGTGAACTTCGACCTGAACGACACCACGGCGCTCGACCTGTCCTATGACGGCCAGATCGGCGCCGGCAGCCAGACCCACGTTGTCTCCGGCACCTGGGCCACGAAGTTCTAGCACCAGCCCGTCCGTTCAGGGCTCGAAGTGGATTTCCATCCGGTGCTCGTAGCGGTCGCCGGGCCGGAGCGGGGTCGGGTTGAAGGCCGGGATATTCGGGGTGTTCGGGTAGGCCTGGGTTTCGAGGGCGACGCCGGCGCGGGCCTGGTAGACCGCGCCGCCCTTGCCGGCGATACCGGTCCAGTTGTCGGCCGTGAACAGCTGGACGCCGGGCTGGTTGGTGGCGATGCTCAACGCCCGGCCCGAAACGGGATCGCGCAACCGCATCGTCGGTGCGCTACCACTGGCGAGGCAGAAATTCACGTCGTAGGGCAACTCGCCGATCGGGCGCGGCGTGCGGAAATCGTGCGGCGTGCCGGCGACGGGGGCGACCTCGCCACTCGGAACATTGAACCCGTTCTTGGGCGTGTAGGTCTCGGCCGAGACCTGGAGCTCGTGGCTATCGATCCGGCCGCTGTCGTGGCCTGAGAGGTTCCAGTAGCCGTGGAAGATCAGGTTCACATAGGTGGCCCGGTCGGTGGTGGCCGACATGGTGATCAGCAGTCGGCGGGGCTCCAGCCGATAAACCACCTCGCAGCGCAGCGTCCCCGGCCAGCCCTCGTCGCCATCGGGGCTGGTGAAGTTGAGCCGCACGGCATTTTCGGCCGGCAGGGCCTCTCCGGTCCAGCGGTGGCGGCCGAAATGGTCGAAGCCGCCATGCAGCGAATGCGGCGGCGCGTTGATCGAGAGCTGGTACGGCGTGCCATCCACCTCGATGCGGCCGAAGGCCATGCGGTTGCCGTAGCGGCCGCAGATCGCCCCCATCGAGCCACCGCGCGACGCATAGTCGCCGGGTGAATCGAGACCCGGCACGATGTCGGCGAGGCGGCCCGCTGCATCGGGCATGATGCAGCTGCGGAGCCGCGCGCCATACTCGATGACCTCGATGCGCATGTCGCCGCTGGTGAGCGTGAACACCCGCCCCAGGTCGCCGCCATAGTCGTCGACGCTGACGGCCATCGCGCCTCGCCCTCCCGTTATTTCGCCCGGTACGCCATCTCGTCGGCCAGCAGCGTCTGCGCCGCAGCCGCGATCCGCGCCAGCAGCGCTTCGTCGACGATGGTGTCGAGGAACGGCAGCAGCGGCCCGGTCTCGGCGACGCCGGCCGCAGCGACCGCGGCATGCAGCACGCGCAGCGGCGAATGACCGTCGCGCAGGTCTTCGAGCGGCAGGAATTTCTCGCGCAGCGCAGTGGCGGTGGGAACATCGCCGGCCTTCAGCGCCGTGAGAATGCCATGCGACATGGCGGGCGCGATGCAGACCGAGCCCGAAGTGAAGCCGTTGAGGCCGGACTTCGACAGATGCGCCACCGCCGGCCGCTCGCCCATGCCGGAAACGACGAAGCGCCGGTCGACCTGCTGCAGCAGTTCATCGAGATAGGGATCGGCTGTCGGATCGTCGCGCACGATGGCGTACTTGATGGCAACGACGGCGCCGTCCTTCACCAGACCGGCAAGATCGCCCGGCGTGATGAACTTGGCGTCCTTCACATAGGCGATGAGCGGCCGGCCGAAGCGCTCGGCGAGCCGGCGGATGCCGATCGCCACGCCCGCCGAAGTCGCCGGAAAGTTCAGCGGCAGCAGCATGGCGGTAGGGAGCGCCGTGCCCTTGAGCACATCGACCTGGTCTTCGGCCTTGCCGTAGTCGGGGCCGATCGAGGGGATGATCCAGCTGCCGGCCGGCGCGATGTCCTCGAGCTGGTCGAGCAGCGCGCCGAACTCGCGCACCCCCATGTTGTAGAGGTTGGCATTGCCGCCATAGAGCGCCGTCGTCACCCCGCCCGCCGCCAGGTGCGAAAGGATGCGCCGGTTGCCTTCCTTGTCGAGCGAGTAGTCCGGCTTGCGCGCCAGCGGCGGCACCGAAAGCACTGAGCCCGCGAGCAGTTCGGGGGTGATCGTCTGCATAGCTATCTTCTTCTCTTCAACTGGTCCGACGCAGGCTCGAACGCCGCATGCGGGTCTGGAAATACGGGGCTTCCCCGATCGTGCCGGGCTCGTAGTGGTCGGCGCCCGAATCGACAATCACGTTCATCTGGCTCGGATACTTCGCCACTTCGTCCTCGACGATATCGACACCAAGCCCCGGCACGTCGGGCACCAGCAGGTGGCCATCGACCAGCGTCGGTGCCGGCGTGATGACGGTGTTGCGGCCGGCCCAGTCGAGCTCGAGCTTTTCGAGCAGCAGGGCGTTGGGAATGGTCGCCATCACATGCAGCGCGGCAAACTCGGCCACCGGACCCAGCGAGCCCGAATGCGGCGCCATGGTGATGTAGTGCGCCTCGGCCATCGCCGCCATCTTGCGCATCTGCGTGATGCCGCCGGCCCGGCCCGTATCGGGCTGGATCACGTCGACCAGGTCGCGCTCGACATAGGGCCGGATGCCCCAGATGGTCGAGACGCGCTCGCCCGCCGCGATCGGGATGTCGACCGCTTCGCGCACCCGCGCCAGCGCATCGAGGTTCTCGGGTGCCACCGGGTCCTCGTAGAACAGCAGGTCCGCCCCCTCGAGTTCGCGGCCCACAGCGATGGCGTCGGCGGTGGTGAACCATGGCGGACCATGCGCATCCACCATCAGGTCGACATCCGGCCCGACATGCGCGCGGAGATCATACACTGTCTCGACGTCCTTGTAGGTGACGACGCCGGCCTTGATGCCCTTGTAGCCGAGCGCCAGCAACTGGTCGGCGCGCTCGCGGGTCTTGGCGTGCCCATAGACCGGGATGCGATCGCGGAAGCGGCCGCCGAGCAGGTTCCACACCGGCTGCCCCAGCGCCTTGCCCTTGATGTCCCACAGCGCCATCTCGATGCCGGTCATGGCGCCGCCGCCCACCGTGCCGAGCAGGCCGTGGCCCATGGTGGCGGTGTGCATCTTGTTCCAGAGCAGGTCGATATTGGCGGGGTCCTGCCCCACGAGCAGGTTGGCGAGATCCTTGACCGCGGTTTCGATCACCCGGGGCCAGCCCGAGCATTCGCCCACGCCGTAGGTGCCCTCGTCGGTGAGGACCTTGACGAACAGCCAGTTGCGCGAGCCGCGGAAATCGCCGGTGGCGGTGCCGCTCTTCCCGTCCGCAGCCGGGGTGGCCAGCGGCCCGCCGACCTGCATCAGGTACGTCCTGATTTCGGTGATCTTCACCTCGACAATCCTCCTAGTTCGCTTCGCGGTAGCGGAGCCGCTCGCGGCTGCCGCGCTGGGTTGGGTCGGCGACCGGCACCGCGGACAGGAGCGCGCGAGTATATTCGTGTTGCGGCTGGGTGCAGACCGTCTCGGTGTCGCCCGTCTCGACGATGCGGCCGCGATACATCACGGCGATGCGGTCGCAGAAATAGCGGATGACCGAGATGTCGTGGCTGATCAGGATGAAGCTCAGCTCCAGCCGCTCCTGCAGGTCGAGCATCAGGTCGAGGATCTGCGTCCGCAGGCTCACGTCGAGCGCCGAGGTCGCCTCGTCGGCGATGATGATGCGCGGGTTGGGCGCGATGGCGCGGGCAATCGAGATGCGCTGCCGCTGGCCGCCCGAGAAGGCATGCGGGTAGCGCGTCGCGGCGCTGGCCGGCAGTCCGACGAGGTCGAGCAGTTCGGCGATGCGGGCGGCAAGCGCACTCCCGCTCATCAGCTTCATGGCAACCAGCGGCTCGGCGATGATCTCACCCACGGTCAGTCGCGGGTTGAGCGAGCCGAAGGGGTCCTGGAACACCATGCGGATGTCGCGCCAGGGCTGCTTGAGCTGCCCGTCCGACAGCGGCGCGAGGTCCTTCGAGGTGCCGTCACGCGCCGTGTAGAGGATTTCGCCCGAGGTGATCGAATAGACGCGCTGCAGGCACCGGCCCAGCGTCGTCTTCCCCGATCCGCTCTCGCCCACGATGCCGAGGTTTTCTCCTGAGCGCAGCTCCAGCACGGCGTCGTCGACGGCAACCAGGACGTCCTTGGTCAGCCCGAGAAATCCGCCCGACAGCGGAAACTCCTTGCGCACCTTGTTGGAAACGAGGATCGGCTCGCCGATGCCGCGCGCCGCACGCATCTGCAGCCGCCGCTCCGATGGCTTGTCGAGCTCGCGCACCGCCTGCAGCAGCCGCTGCGTATAGGCGTGCTGCGGCGCGCTGAAGATCTGGTGCACGTCGCCGGCCTCGATCACCTTGCCGTGCCGCATCACCGCGATGTCGTCGGCGATTTCGGCGACCACGCCCATGTCGTGGGTAATGAACATCACCGCCATGTCGGAGTTGACCTGCAGCGACTTGATGAGCGCCAGGATCTCGGCCTGGATGGTCACATCGAGCGCGGTTGTCGGCTCGTCGGCGATCAGCACGAAGGGATTGCAGGCGAGCGCCATGGCGATCATGGCGCGCTGCCGCATGCCGCCCGAATACTCGAACGGGTAGCGCTCGATCGCCTGCTCGGGCTTCGAGATTTCCACCTTGCGCAGCAGTTCGAGCGTGCGCTCGCGTGCCTCTGCCTTCGATACCTTCTCATGCACGCGGATGACTTCGCCGATCTGGTCACCGATCCGGTGCACCGGCGACAGCGAGCTCATCGGCTCCTGGAAGATCATGGCGATGTCGCGCCCGCGAATGTCCCGGATGGTCTGCGAGCGCGGGTCGAGCCGCGCCAGGTCGACCGGGCCATGCACGACATTGCCGTGGCTGTCGCGGTGCTTGTTGAGGAAGATTTCGCCCGAGACGATGCGGCCGGGCTTGTCGACGATCTGCAGGATCGAGCGCGCCATGACGCTCTTGCCCGAACCGCTCTCGCCGACAACGCACAAGGTCCGGCCCGCCTCGACCACGAGGCTCACATCGTCCACCGCCTTGAACGGCCCCTGGCGGGTATCGAACTGGGTGACGAGGTTCCTGATCTCGAGCAGCGGTGTTCTGGTCTCGGTCATGTCAGCGGCCGTCATTGGAATAGGGGTCAGCCGCATCGCGCAGGCCATCGCCGAGGAAGTTGAGGGCCAGCACGGCGAGGCAGACCGCGCCGCCGGGGATGAACAGCCACGGCGCCTGCGCGATCGAGCGCACGTTCTGCGCTTCCTTCAGCAGCACGCCCCACGAGATGGTGGGTGGCATCAGCCCGAGGCCGAGGAACGACAGCGCCGTCTCGGCAATGATCATGGCCGGGATCGCGAGCGTCACCGAGGCGATGATGTGGCTGAACATCGAGGGCATCATGTGCCGGAAGATCACCCGCAGCTGGCTGCCACCATCGAGCCGCGCCGCGGTGACGAAGTCTTCGGTCCGCAGCGCCAGGAAGCGGCCGCGCACCACGCGCGCCAGCTCGGTCCAGCCGACCAGCGACAGGATCACCGTGATGGCGAAGTAGCGGATCAGCGGTGGCCAGTCCTGCGGCAGCGCGGCGCTGAGGCCCAGCCAGATCGGGATGGTCGGCAGCGACAGGATCAGCTCGACCAGCCGCTGCACCACCATGTCGATGGTACCGCCATAATAGCCCGACAGCCCGCCAAGGATCAGCCCGATGATGAGGCTCAGCGTCACGCCGAGCAGGCCGATCGACATCGAAATGCGGGTACCATGGATGGTGCGACTCAGCACGTCGCGGCCGAGGCGGTCGGTGCCGAACAGGTAGAACCGCTCGGCCGGGTTCACTGTGGTGACGAAGTGCCGGTTGGACGGGATCAGCCCCCACATCGAGTAGCTGGCGCCCTCGGCGAAAAAGCCGAGATAGATCTTGCGGTTCTCGTCGGGCGCGTAGCTCGATTGCAGGGTCATCGGGTCGCGCGTCACCTTCATCGCGCAGACGAAGGGCCGCACCGACCAGCTGCCGTCCTCGGCAGTGTCGATCAGGTGGATGCCCTGCGGAGGATGGTAGAGGTCCTTTGATGTCGTGACGTTGGGATCGAACGGCGCGAGGAACTCGGCGAAGATACCGACGATGGCGAACAGCAGCACCACGATGGCGCTGAACAGCGCCAGCTTGTGCTTGCGGAAAGCCCGCCAGGTCAGCACAAACTGGCTGGCATGGGCATCGGCGGTGAGTTCGGCGGCGCGGGGATCGGCGACGGTAGCCATGCTCTCACCTGAACCGGATGCGAGGATCGACGATGGCGAGCAGGATGTCGGAGACCAGCATGCCGATGATGGAGAAGCAGCACAGCAACAGGATGAACGCCCCCGCCAGGTACATGTCCTGCGCCAGCAGCGCCTGCAGCAGCAGCGGACCCGAGGTCGGCAGCGCCAGCACGTAGGCAGTGATCACGGCGCCGGAGATCAGCTGCGGAAAGGCCCAGCCGATGGTCGACACGAACGGGTTCAGCGCCAGCCGCACCGGATACTTCAGGATCAGGTTGAACTCGGTCAGCCCCTTGGCCCGAGCCGTCGTGACATAGGGCTTGTTGAGCTCGTCCAGCAGGTTGGCGCGCATGATGCGGATAAGGCCCGCGACCGTACTGGTACCGAGGATGATGATCGGGATCCAGATATGGGTCAGCAGGTTGACGAACTTGTCAAACGACCACGGCGCCTGCCGGTATTCCGGCGAGAACAGGCCCGACACGTCGGTGCCGAAATGGACCACCGCGATATACATCAGCACCAGCGCGATGAGGAAGTTGGGCACGGCCAGCCCGATGAAGCCGATGACCGAGGCGACATAGTCGCCGACCGAGTATTTGCGGATGGCCGAATAGATGCCGATCGGCAGGGCGAGGCCCCAGGCGAAGATCAGCGTCGAGATCTCGAGGATGAAGAAGAGGCCGAGCCGCTCCCAGATGAGGCCGGCAACCGGCTGCTGCCATTCGAACGAGATGCCGAAATCGCCCACCAGCACGCCGCTGATCCAGCGGAAATACTGGATGATGAAGGGCTGGTCGAGGCCATAGCGCTCGCGCAATGCGGCGAGCCGCGTCTCGTCGACCACGTCGCCTGACTGCGACAGCGTCTGCGCGAAAGTGGTGACGTAGTCGCCGGGGGGCAGCGTGATCAGCGCGAAGGCGACTATCGAGGCCGCGAACATGAAGGGGAACGCCCAGAGTGTTCGCCGGATGATGTAGTTGAGCAGCATGTGGCCGGGCCCTGCGTGGTGGGAGGCATGGGGCTCGCGCGGAGCCCCATGCCGATGCTCGGGGGTGCTTAGGGCCTGTAGAACCAGGCCTGCGGCAGCACGGGCGCCGGAGTGGGCCAGAACCAGCTGTTCACCATGCTGTCGGGCACGTTGGCGAGGTTGTTCTTGGCGATACCGTAGGTGACTGCGGCCTTCGCAACACCCATCACTTCGAACTCGTCAGCGGCGATCTGGGCGATCTCCTTGAGCAGCCGTTCGCGCTCTGCCGGGTCGGCAGTGCTCTTGGACTGGTCGTAGAGCGCCATACGGTTCTTGATCGTCTCGGGCGGCTCTTCGCCTTCCTTGCCGCCGGAATTGTACCACTGCGACCATGGGATGCCCCAGCGGGCATCATGGTGCAGCGGCACGAGCTGCTGCGGCACGCCGACGATCTGCACGCCGCCGCCGCCCCAGACCGCTGCGTCGTGGTCGTTGGCATTGGAGGTGCGCTCGAAGAAGAACGTGCGCTCGAGCGGGTTCACGTCCATGTCGACGCCGATCACGGCCCATTGCTGCTCGATCATCTCGAGCAGGTCGACATGGTCGGGCGCGAGCGCCGGAATCACGTCGACGAGGAACTTGATCGGACGGCCGTCGGCCATGCGGCGAACGCCGTCGTCGCCTCGGACGAGGCCGAGTCCGTCGAGCATCTCGTTCGCCTTGTCCGGATCGAACTCGGTGAACTGGGTGGAGAGCTGCTCGTTGAAGTACGGCCCCGTGAAATCGCCCTGCTGCCAGGGTTCGCTGGTGCCCAGCAGCACGGTGTCGATCAGTTCCTGGCGGTTCATGCCGATGGAGAGGGCGACGCGGAAGTCCTTCGTGTTGAAGAGCTCGCGCATGCCCGTGTCCTTGTGGGCCAGGTTGAGGTTGATGATCATGTGCTGGCCGCCGCCAGGGTCGGCCGCGAACATGCGATAGCCGCCGCGTTCGCGGTTCTCGGCGATGACCGGGCGGTTGGCCGCCGAGTCGATATGGCGCAGGCCGAAGTCGATATTGCCGCCGATGACCGACAGCACCAGGCTTTCCACATCCTGCGACACGTCGGACGACAGCGTGTCGATATAGGGCAGCTGGTTGCCTTCGCTGTCGACCTGCCAGAAGTACGGGTTCCGCTTCAGCGTCACCAGCGTGGCGCCACCGGTATAGGGACTATCGATCACCCAGGGGTCGAGCGTCGGGCGTTCGGCATTGCCCCAGCGCGCCGGCACTTCGATGTCGCCGCACTTCTGGATGAAGTAGGTCTGCCAGTCACCGGCACCCGCCGCCGCGATATCGGCGTCGAGATTGTCGTTGTAGGCCGGCAGGAACTGGCTGCAGTAGTGCTTGGAATAAAGCACCGGGTGCTGGCCAAGCGGCGTGGCCAGTTCGTTCAGGAACTCGCCATACGACTTCTTGAAGATGAACTTGACCGTGTGGTCGTCGATCTTCTCGACGGTCATCGGCTCGCCATCCGACATGTACCGCGGATGGGTTGGTGCGAACTCCTGGTTGCGGATCAGGTCGTTGACGTTGAACAGCACGTCATCGGCCGTGAACGGCTGGCCGTCCGACCACTTCATCCCCTTGCGCAGGTAGAAAGTGTATTCGGTCGCCCCCTCGTTGACCTCCCACTTCTCCGCCAGGTTCGGGATCACCGCCGTGAACTCGGGATTCCAGCGCACGAGGCCCTGGTTGCCGACCATGCGCAGGATGTGGTTGTGGTCCGAACTGCCGCGCAGGCCATAGCGGATCATGCCACCGTAGACGCCGATCTCGGCGGGCGTCACCACCTCCGGCTGGTCCGGCAGTCGCTCTGCGACCGGCGGCAGAGTACCGGCAGCCACTTCGGCCGCCAGCGCGGGTGCTTCCTTGTATTCAAGTGCCAGTGCGGCCGACGACAGCGCCAATATGGCCACCATGCCGCCTCCTAGGGCCGGCAGAAGTTTCACCATGGTCTCCTCCCTCGGTAGACTTTACAAGTTTTTGCAACTTGGTAGCGGCCTGTCAAGCGGCCATTCCGCCTGTTGAAAGCCCACAATTCCTGGATTTTTCGCGAAATTGACACGGTTCAACTGTCCTCGCCGCGAGCCATTTCAGGCTCGCAGCGGACATGATTTTACAACTGGCAGAAGTTCACGAGATTTCGTGAACCAAACCTCGTCAAACGTAGGCGTAGGACCCATCCGGGCGCTTCGGAACGCGACGTTCCCAATGCACGTACTGGTCGGTCGAGATGAACTCCATGTCGATTTCCACACCCCAGCCCGGCCGATCCGGGCGGAGTTCCAGGTGCCCGTCTGTGGGCAGGTAGGGGTCGACGACATAGCGGCTGGAGTCGGTCTTCTTTTGCAGCTCGGTGCCGCCATAAATGTAGTTGTCGCCATCCGGCAGGCGGTATTCGAGGATGCTGAAATTGTGGGTCGCCGCGGCGAAATGCACGTTTACCGCCGTCGCCAGCGGCCCCATCGGGTTGTGCGGGGCGATCGAGACGTAGTGCGCTTCGGCGATGGTAGCGATACGGCGCATCTCGGTGATGCCGCCGACCACGCAGATATCGGGCTGGATCAGGTCGGCGCCCTTGGCCTGCAGGAGGCGCAGGAACTCGAAGCGGTTGTAGAGCGATTCACCCGTCGCAAGGCGGCACTGCAGCCCCTGCTTGAGCTCGCCCCAGGCGTCGATGTTCTCGGGCCGCAGTGGCTCCTCGAGAAACAGGGGATCGTAGGGAGCCAGCGCATTGCCGAGCTGCCGTGCCTGGATCGGCTCGAAGATGCGCGCATGTGCGTCGAAGGCAATTTCGTATGACGGATCAGCAGCTTCGCGCAGAGCACCAAAATACTCGGCACTCGCCCGCACCACCTCGCCCCAGCGATTGGCATGCATGTCGTTGCGCCACGGGCTGAGCTTGAATGCCTTGAAGCCCCAGTTCTTGTTGAGCTCGTCCAGCGCCTCGACGGCCAGCGGCACGTCGGGCGCGGTGTAAACGCCGTTATAGACCTTTATCCGGTCACGCACCCGGCCGCCCAGCAACTGGTAGACCGGCACGCCGAGCGCCTTGCCCGAAATGTCCCACAGGGCATGGTCGATGGCCGAGATCGCCGACAGGCCCATTGCGCCGGGCGGGAAGCGCGACTGCACGATGAGGTAGTTGGTCAGGTACTCGACGCGCAGCGGATCCTGTCCGGCGAGCATGCCGCCATAGTAGTCGAGGATCGGCGGCAGCCCGCGGTCGGGGCCGTGGTTGTAGCATTCGCCCCAGCCGGTGATGCCTTCGTCCGTGTCCAGCGCCACGAGCACGCGCGGACGGTCCTTGTCGCGGGTCATGAACACCCGCATGCGGTCAATCTTCATCTTTCCCCTCGCCAGGCCGCCCCGGCACTGCACGACGTTCAGCGTCGCATCCACCCGGGGCACATGTCGGCGACGAGTTTACATCTTGGCCAACAACATACAAGTATTGACATGTTGCCTGTGGAGTGGCACGCGATTGTCCATGCTGCGAGACGCCGCAGCGGCGACTGCATTGTCTTCCAGGAGGAGTGGGATAAACCGGCGGCGCACCAGCCAGCCAACCCAAATGTCGACGGAAATGTCCAGCTCTCCCACCGCCAGCCTCGTTCGCGAAAACGCCGCCCCGCCGCGGCTCAGCACCACCATCTATGACGACATCCTGGGGATGATCACCCGCGGCGAGTTTGCGCCGAACGCCCGCCTGCCCTCCGAAGCGCGCCTCTCCGACATGTACGGCGCATCGCGGCCGGTGGTGCGCGAAGCCCTGGCGCGGCTGAAGGAAGACGGCATCGTCGTCTCCCGGCAAGGTTCCGGCTCCTATGTCCGGCGCCAGCCCGACCCCTCCATCCTTGAACTCGCGCCCATCGGCACACTCGGCGACCTGCAGCGCTGCTTCGAGTTCCGCGCCAACACCGAGCCGTCGGCCGCCGGCCTCGCCGCGCTGCGCTGGGAACAGGACGACATGGAGCGCATCGACGCCGCCATGGCTGCGCTCGAACGTTGCATCGCCAATGGTTTCATCGGCACCGAGGAGGATGCAACCCTCCACGAGGCGATCGCCGAGGCCACGCACAACAACTACCACCGGATGGTGCAGCGCCTGCTACGCCCACACATCCTCTCCGGCATGAACGTCTCTCGCAGCCTGACGCTGAAGCGCTCGGAGGCCAGCCTGCGCATGGTGCAGGACGAGCACGTCGTGACGGTCGAAGCCATTCGCCGGCGCGATGCGGAGGTCGCGGCGACCTCCATGCGCACCCACATCCTCAACGCCCGCCATCGCATGTTCGAGGGCGTCAACACCTGAGCCAAGTGAGATAATGCCGGATACTTCGAGACTTTCGGTCGCCATCACCGGTGGTGCGGGGCGCGTGGCCACCGCGATGCGCAAGGTGCTGTCCCCGCAACTGCACCATGTCCGGATCGTCGACCTCGTCGAACCGGCCGAACTGGCGGAGAACGAAACCTTCGTCCGGGCCGACCTGACCAGTCTCGACCAGGCGACACAGGCCATCACCGGCATGGACGGCGTCATCCACCTGGCCGGAATCCCGAGCGAGAAGGGTCTGGCGGACATGCTGCAGGCCAATGTCCTCGGCACCAGCCACCTCTACGAGGCGGCGCGGCTGGCCGGCGTCCCGCGAATTGTGCTCGGCTCCAGCAATCATGCGACTGGCTTTTATCCACGCGACGTCGTGGTGGGCCCGGAGGCGCCGATGCGCCCCGACAGCATCTACGGCCTGACCAAGTGCTGGGGCGAGCTCGTCGCCGGGCTCTACTACGACAAGCACGGTATCCGCAGCCTCGTCGTCCGCATCGGCAACGCCCAGGACATGCCGCGGAACCCGCGCTCGCTCGAGGTATGGATCAGCCCCGGCGACCTGACCCAGCTCTGCCTCATCGGCCTCACCCACCCCGACATCGACGTGCGGACGGTGTTCGGCGTGTCGGCTGGTGGCGGCAGCTGGTGGGACAACGCGGAGGCCGGGCGCCTCGGCTACGTGCCGCGCGACGTCGTCCGCGATTTCGCCCACCCCGATTCCTTCGTGCCGGTGCCGCCGGACGCCAACCCGGTCGAAGAGTATTTCCAGGGCGGCTTCTTCTGCGCCTTGGATCACGACGGCACGATCCGCCGCCGCTAAACAATCGCTCGGGAGGAGCACATGGACCAGACGGTTCGCAGCAAGCTGCTGGACGTATCGACCGCAACCCTGACATCGGTGCTGCTGAAGCACGGGTTCCGCAACACCTTCATCGGCGGCATCAAGCTGCTCAACCCCGATGCCCCGCGCATGGTGGGACCGGCCTTCACCCTGCGCTACATCCCGGCCCGCGAGGACCTCGACCAGTCGAGCGCCTTCGAGGGCCGCAAGCATCCACAGCGGGTTGCCGTCGAAACCTGCCCGGCGGGCAGCATCCTGGTGATCGACAGCCGCAAGGATGCCTCCGCCGCTTCGGCCGGCGGCATCCTCGTCACCCGGCTGTTCAAGCGCGGCGTCGCCGGCATCGTCACCGATGGTGGCTTCCGCGACTCGCCGGACATCGCGAAACTGCCGTTTCCCGCCTATCACAGCCGCCCCAGCGCCCCGACCAACCTGATCCGGCACCATGCGCTCGATGTGAACCAGCCGATCGGCTGCGGCGACGTGCCGGTCTACCCTGGCGACATCCTCGTCGGCGATGCCGAGGGCGTGGTGGTCATCCCGCAGCATATCGCGGCGCAGGTTGCCGACGAGGCCTGGGAGCAGACCCAGTTCGAGGACTTCGTGATGGAGCGGGTGAGCGCCGGCGACAGTACCCACGGCCTCTATCCGCCCGAGGACGACGCCCGTGCAGAATACGCCCGTTGGCGGGCTGCCCGCAAAACCTGAGCCTTAATCTGGCGCTGCCATGCGCGAGCGGGTGGTGATCTGGCGCGGATCGCAGACCAGCTCGATCAACGCTGCCCGGCCGGACGCCCGGGCGCGTTCAAAGGCCGGCGCAAACGCGCCGGTCGAGGTGACGCGTTCGGCGTGACAGCCGAGCGACAGTCCCAGCGCCACCAGATCAGGTGACGGCAGGTCGGTACCAACGACACGGCCGGGATACTCGCGCTCCTGATGCATGCGGATAGTGCCATACATGCCGTTGTTGAACACGAGGATGATGGGTGCAGCGCCATACTGCACGGCTGTCGCCAGTTCGAGGCCACTCATCATGAAACCCCCATCGCCGACGCAACCGACGACCACCCGCGATGTGGCGATGGCCGCCGCCACCGCCGCCGGAACCGAATAGCCCATCGCACCGCTCGTCGGACCCAGCTGGCGGCCGGGGCGGCCGAAGCGGAAGAAGCGCTGCGCCCAGCCGGTGTGGTTGCCCGCATCGAGCGTCAGGATCGCGTCACGCGGCAGCACCGCCTGGAGGTGCGCTATGACAGCCGACAGGTCGAGATTGGAGGCATAGCTTACGGGAGCAATGGTCGCCTCGTATTCGCTTCGCAGCGTTGCGCGCCATGCCTCCCAGCGGCCCGCTGCCGATGACTCCAGCCGCTGGCTGGCACCGGCGAAGCTGGCCACCGTGCCGACTATCGCGAGGTCGGCCCGGAAGACGGTGCCGATCTCGTCCGCATCGGCGTGGATATGCACGAGGCGCTGCTTCGGCTGCGGCACATCCATGGTGGAATAGCCCTGCGTCGTCATTTCGCCGAGGCGCGTCCCGACGGCGACCACCAGATCTGCCTCGCGCACGCGCTTTGGCAGCGTCGGCGGCCCTGACGTGCCGATGTCGCCGCAATAGACCTGCGAGCCGTTGTCGATGGCATCCTGGCGCCGAAACGAACAGGCCACAGGCACGCCGAGCCGTTCCGCCGTCGCGGCAAACTGCGCGCTCGCCACGTCGGTCCAGCCGCTGCCGCCGATGATGAAGATCGGCCGCTCTGCCTGCTTCAGCAGGTCGCTGAGCGCGTCGATCGCACCGGGGACGATCTCGGCCGCCGCGGGCTGGTACGGTAGGGCGTCGGTTGCGGCCACCATCTCGGTCAGCACGTCCTCAGGCAGCGACAGCACCACCGGCCCCGGCCGCCCCGACGTCGCGACGTGGAAGGCGCGACTGACCAGCTCTGGGATCCGATCCGCACGCTCGATCTGCGCGACCCACTTGGCCACCCCGCCGAACATCGCCCGATAGTCGATCTCCTGGAACGCCTCGCGACCCAGCGCCTCGCGCCCGACCTGTCCGATGAACAGGATCATCGGCGTCGAGTCCTGCATGGCGGTGTGCACGCCGACCGCAGCATGTGTCGCCCCCGGGCCGCGTGTGACGAAGCAGATGCTGGGGCGTCCGCTAAGCTTGCCGTGCGCCTCCGCCATATGCGCGGCCGCCGCTTCGTGCCGCACATTGATGAGGCGAAACCTGTCGCGCACGTCGTGCAAGGCATCCAGTACCGCGAGGTAGCTCTCGCCGGGCACGCAGAAGCCCAGCGAACTGCCGTGGACCAGCAACTGGTCGACCAGCACCCGCCCGCCGCTTCGCATTTCCGTGTTCCGCATGAGCAGACCCTCCCCGTGCTACCCTCAGGTCAGGCACTCGATATGGCAAGTGGCCAGAAGGTCGAGCGGCCACTTCTATCGGCCACCGTCCTCAACTTGCAGCCCGCCTTGTCCTTGATCAAGCGGAGCGACGGATTGCGCGATAGAAGACGAGCCGCTCACACGAGCTGTGGAGACCGCCGATGGATCGCCTCAAGACCGCGCTGCTCGCCATTGCCGTACTCGGCGTCGTGGCCGGGCTGGGGGTGGAGTTTGCCGGCCCGGCCGGCCTGTCCCGCTGGGTTTGGACCGCCGCGGTGCTGCCCGTTCTGCTGGCCCTGCTGGCAGAGATCATCGGCAGCCTGCGACGGGGCGAATTCGGCCTCGATATAGTCGCTGCGCTCTCGATGAGCGCGGCCCTGCTCAGTGGCGAGGCGCTGGCCGCCGCCGTGGTGGCGGTAATGTACTCGGGCGGCACCTTCCTCGAGAGTTTCGCCGAGGGCCGGGCACGGCGCGAGATGCATGCGCTGCTGGCCCGCGTGCCGCGAACGGCAGCTCGCTATCGTGAAAGCAAGCTGGAGGAAGTGGCGCTCGATGCCGTCGCGCCCGGTGACCGCCTGCTGATCCGGCAAGGCGACGTGGTGCCCGTCGATGGCACAGTGGCGAGCACCGTGGCCTTCGTCGATACCTCGGCGCTGACCGGGGAGTCGCTCCCGGTCCGGCTCGAACAGGGCGGCGAGGCGATGAGCGGCTGCACCAACGCCGCCGACGCCTTCGACCTCGTCGCCACCCGTCCGGCCGCCGAGAGCACCTATGCCGGCATCGTGCGGCTGGTCGAGGCCGCCCAGCACTCGAAGGCGCCGATGTCGCGGCTCGCCGATCGCTGGTCGCTGGGGTTCCTCGCGGTGACGGTCGCGATTGCGGCGCTCGCCTGGGGGCTGACGGGAGATCCGATCCGGGCGGTTGCCGTGCTGGTCGTGGCAACGCCCTGCCCGCTGATCCTCGCAGTGCCGGTCGCGCTGGTCGCCGGGCTGTCACGCGCCGCGCATTTCGGCGTGCTGGTCAAAGGTGCCGCGGCGCTCGAGAAGCTGGCCCACATCCGAACGCTTGTGCTCGACAAGACCGGGACCCTCACCGATGGCCGGCCGCAGATCGTGCGGATCGATCGGCGCAACGACTTGCCGGAAGACGAGATCCTCCGCTTGGCGGCGGCGCTCGACCAGGCATCGAAGCATCCGGTGGCGCAGGCGATCGTGGCCGCAGCGAAGGCACGCGGCCTGTCGCTGCCAACGCCTACAGCGGTGACTGAATTGCCGGGCGACGGCGTCACCGGGCTGGTCGAGGGCCGGCCAGTGATTGTTGGCGGTGACAAGTTCGTGGCGCGCAGCGTCGGCGCCGCCGCCGGAGAGGTGGCCGAGGGTTCGGCCGGTTCGGTGCTGGTATCGGTGGCGGTTGACGGGCACCTGGCCGGGCAACTGGTGATGAGCGACCCGCTGCGCCAGGACGCCGGTGCGGTGATCGGCGCCCTTCGCCGAGTCGGGCTCGCTCGGATCGTGCTGGCGACCGGCGACCGGGAGGACGTCGCACGGGAAGTCACCGCCGGCCTCGGGCTCGACGGCATCCACGCCGGCCTCGCCCCCGACCAGAAGGTGCTGCTGGTCCTCTCCGAGCGCAAGCATGGTCCCGTAATGATGGTCGGCGATGGCGTCAACGACGCCCCCGCGCTGGCCGCCGCCGATGTCGGGGTGGCCATGGGCGCCCGCGGTGCCGCAGCCTCGGCCGAGGCTGCGGATGTCGTGCTGCTGGTCGATGAACTTGGTCGGCTGGTCAGCGGCGTCGAAATAGCGCAGCGCACCCTGGGCATTGCGCTGCAGAGCGTGGCTGTCGGGCTCGGGCTCTCGATCGCGGCGATGATCGCCGCCGCCTTCGGCTATCTGTCACCCGTACAGGGGGCGCTGCTGCAGGAACTCATCGACGTCGCCGTGATCTTCAACGCCCTGCGGGTGCTGCGGGTCTCTCCCAGCCCCATGGGATCGCCCCAGTCCGCCCTCAGCTCCGCCAGTGTGCCACAGGCTCGCTGAGCGTCTGCAACTGCTCGGCGGGCTCTCCGGCGATGCGGCGCAGCAATAGCCGCGTCAGTTCCAGTCCCGCCGTGTAGACGTCCTCTTCGATCGTGTCGGCGGTGGGGAACACCGTCGAGAGCATATCCGAGGTCTGCTTGCAGACGAACTGGATGTCGCGGCCGAGCAGCACGCCGCAATCGGCCAGCCCCAGCAGCACCGAGATCGCGCGGATCTCGCTGTCGTAGATCACGCCGTCCGGCCGGTTTGGGTCCGCCGCGAGGTCGCGGCCGAACTGGCGCACCTCGGGTGCGGCTGGCCGGTAATTCTTCTGCACCAGCACGCGGCCCGTGACGCCGGCCTTCTGCACCGCGCGGCTGAAGGTGCGCTCGATATTGTGGAAGTTGGTGGTCGTGTCGTCGCCCACCGTCAGCATCAGGCGCTTGCAGCCCTTCGCCACCAGCCGCTCGACCGCCATCTCGGCAAACGCTTCGGCGTGGAAGTCGTGGAACGGGTGTGGCGTGAAGAACTCGGTGCGCCCGTGCGAAACGAACGGGAAATCGGCGTCCATCAGCATCTGCACCCGCCGGTCGCGCAGGCCCGTGTGGGTGATGATCACCCCGTCGGCAGTGCGGTTTTCGAGGATGTAGCGCACCGATTCTTGCGAGGCGAGCCGATCGAACTCGGGGATCACCGTCAGGTGGTAGCGCGTCCCGGCGATCGCCTCGCCGATGCCGCGGATCATGTGGGATGCGAAGTCGATCGCCTCATCCGCCCCGTCGAGCACCAGCGCGATGACATTGGTCTTGCCGGTCCGGAGGCGCACGCCGGCGCGATCCGGGATGTAGCCGACCAGAGCCGCGGCCTCTGCCACCTTGCGCCGCGTCTCCTCCTTCAGGGATGCCCCGCCGCGCAGCGACAGCGACACCGTCGACAGGCTGAGGCCGGTGATCTCCGAAATGGTCTTGAGCGTCGCCCGCTTGGCGGTCGATCGGGGAGCGGGGCTGTCGGCGGGCGGCTTTGGCATGCTTGAGCTTTATCGGGACAGTTGGTCATACACTGGCGGCGGCAAGCGTGAAACGACGAAAATTTTGCATCGATGCAATCATGAGGTACGAACCTCATCTACCCGTCACTAGACTATAACAAACTGAAATATATACGCAAAATACGACGTCTATGCCTGCATCGTATCAGATCACATCCAGCGATTGCAACGTTGCAGAAAATGCGCTTAGGTTCCTGCCGCATCGGGGAGATGCAACGCGACGGCCCATGCCGGTTGCGACGCCAAGTCATCGAGTAGGAGGAACCATGTTGAACAAGACCCTGCTGTCGTCGGTCGCCGCGCTGGCGATGCTGCTGACGGCCATGCCGGCCAAGGCCGAAGTATCGCTGATGTACGCCGAGTGGCTGTCCTCGCTGGTCGAGCCCGGCATCGCCGCCTTCGAGGCGGAAACCGGAGAAAAGGTCAACGCCATCAAGCTGCCCGGCGCCAGCTACGACCAGCGCTCTGCCCTCGACCTCGCAGCCGGCACCGCCGCCGACGTGATCCAGATGGACTCCTTCATGGTCTCTGAGTTCGCCTCGGCCGGCTATCTCGAGCCGCTCAACGAGCAGGCAGCGAAGTGGGACCAGTTCCAGTACTACATGCCGGGCCTGCTCGAGGTCGCGTCCTATGACGGCAAGGTCTACGCCCTGCCCACCGACACTGACGTGCGCATGCTGTGGTACGACAAGTCCAACTTCGAGAAGGCCGGAATCCCGCTGCCGTGGGAACCCAAGAGCTGGGACGACGTGATCGACGCAGCCACGAAGCTCAAGGAAGCGGGCGTCCAGTACTTCTTCCAGTTGCCCGCCGGCATCAAGCAGGGTGAAGGCGCCACCATGCAGGGCTTCTACATGGCGCTGCTCGGCGCCGACGCACCCGGCGAGGAGGATCGCAACCGCCTCCTCAACCGCAAGACCGGCCAGTGGATCGGCGACAGCCCCGCCATCCGCAACACGCTCAACCTCTACAAGACCGTCTACCAGGACCTCGGCATGCCCAAGGACCTGAACTACGCCGCCGATATCGGCGCCGCGGTACGCGAGGCGCTCGCCAACGACCAGATCGGCATCCTCGCCTCCGGCTCGTGGGAAGACGCCTGCCTTTGGGATTGCAACGGCGTGAACCTGCCCTCGCGTGAGGAACGCGACGCCCTCGTCGGCTGGACCCCGTGGCCGGGCAACGGCGCACCCGGCTCCAAGGCCACCACCAACATCTCGGGTGGCTGGACCATCGGCGTGAATTCCCGCGCCGCCAACAAGGAGCTCGCCTTCAAGCTCGTCTCGACCATCTTCGATGTCGGCAACTTCAAGGCCTGGACGCTCGCCAACCACCGCATGGCGGTCCGCACCGACATTTCGGAATCGCCCGAATACACGGCTGACACCTACCTGGCCAAGGCGACGGCCCTCGCCGCCGACACCACCGGCCGCGACACTATCCCAGGGTACCAGACCGTCTCGGCGCTGGTGCAGCAGATGACGTCGGACATCCTCGACGGCGCCAGCGTCGATGAGATCGTGCAGGGCTACCACGATGCGCTCGTCGATGAGTTCGGCGAGGAAAAGGTCGTCACCTACCAATAAGCGGGTCCTCCCGACACGGCGGCGCCCACCCGTTCTCCCGGGTGCCGCCGTGACGGGGAGCTAGCGTAGCTCAAGGCCCGGTTGAGCCACTACAGCAATCAACCCACCAACGTGCCATCCCTGCGGAATGAATTCCGTTGGCGGTCCAGCCGCGACGCCTCTTCGAAAGTTCTTGCCGATGCGACATCAGGCCAACCCCTGGATCACCAGCAACCTGTGGTTGCTCAGTGCCGCCATGCTGCCGGCGATCATACTGATCGGCGCGCTCCTCTATTTCACCGGCTGGGCCTTCACCTTCAGCTTCACCGATCTGGGGCTCACCGGCCGCAAGGCCATCGAATGGAGCTGGGTCGGGTTCGACAACTACGAGCGGTTGTTCACCCGCCGCGGCGGCTTTGTCGACAGCTTCTGGACCACCGTCATCTTCGTCTTCTTCTCGGCGATCGTCGGCCAGTCGCTGCTCGGCTTCCTGCTCGCCTCGGCGCTGCGCCAGACCTACGGCACCCTGCGCACCGTGGTCGAAGTGGCGATCATGCTCGGCTGGCTGCTGCCCGATATCGTCGCGGCGTTCCTCTGGTCCGCCACCACTTCGCAGACCGGCCTCATCAATTCGCTCTTCATCATCCCCTTCGGGCTGAAGCCGATCAATTTCATCAACGATTTTGCGCTGCCGGTCGTCACCATCGCCAATATCTGGAAAGGAACCGCCTGGAGCTACCTGCTCTTCGTTGCAGCGCTTGACTCGGTACCCCGGGAGGTGATCGAGGCCGCCAAGATCGACGGCGCCACCCGCTTCCAGCGCATGTGGATGGTGGTGCTGCCGATGATCAGGCCGCACATCGCCACCAACATGCTGTTTATCACCATCTGGACCTTCACCTACTTCCCGCTGATCTTCGCGATGACAGGTGGTGGGCCGGGCAAGCAGACCGAGACGCTCGCGGTGTTCCTCTACAACCAGGCCTTCGGCCGCGGAAACCTTGGCTTTGGCGCCGCCATTTCGGTCGCCATGCTGGCGATCGTCGGGGTGCTGTCGCTGGTCTACCTGCGCATGCTGAAGGAGCCCAAGTGATGGAGCGCCAAGGTCTCTCGCGCCCGCTGGCGATCGCCCTCGCCTTCATGGCGATCATCTGGGTCAGCCCCTTCGCCTGGCTGTTCGGCAACGCCTTCGACAACGCCGCCCTCGGCCGGCTCGCCTTCCCCAGCGAGCCGGGGGTCGAGAACTTCGTCGAGGCCGTCTCGGGCAATGCCGGCCGCATGTTCTTCAACTCGCTGCTGATCGCGGCGGGCACGGCAACGCTGTCCGCCGTCGTCGGCATCTGTGCCGCTTATCCGCTGAGCCGCCTGCGCATGCCGGGCAAGAACGCCCTGCTCTGGACGCTGGTGCTGCTGCGCATGCTGCCGGCGGCCGGCGTTCTGGTGCCCATCTACTTCACCGCCCAGCGGGCCGGGCTGCTCAACCAGATGGGTGTCATCCTGACACTCACCGTGCTGAACCTGCCCTTCACGCTGCTGCTGCTGAAGAACTTCTTCGACACCGTGCCGATCGAGCTGGAGGAGGCCGCTTATGTCGACGGGGCCTCGCTCTGGCAGATCGTTACCCACATCGTGCTGCCCATGTCGAAGGCCGGCATCGCGGTGGTGTGGTTCTTCTCGTTCACCGGCGCCTGGAACGAGTTTCTGCTGCCCTTGATCTTCTCGCGCGTCGAGGCCGGTTTCCCGATGTCGGTGGGCCTCTACGCCGCGTTCGGCCGGCAGGGCTCGATCGACTACGGCTTCCTCACGGCCTTCTCGATCGTCTACGCCGCGCCCGCAGTGGCTGTGTACTTCCTATTGCGGCGCAACATGAACACCGGGTTCGCTGGCGTAGGGGTTAAGGGATAGCCCTCCTCTTCCTGCCCCTCCGAGCCTGCCAGAAACCCCGCCCCTCCGGCGGGGTTCGTCTTTTGTCGAATCCCTCGCGGCTTGACATCCGCCGCATGCCTCACCTACCGTTCCAGTTATGGTAACTACGTTCCACATTTGGAACGTGTGGCGCAACGACGCCGCGGGAGGACTGCATGGAGAGCACCACTGGTGCATCGGCTTCGCCGGTGCTCGAGGCGCGTCACATCAAGCGGCATTTCGGTGCGGTGGTCGCGCTCGCCGATGCGTCGATGACGCTCTACCCGCGCGAAGTCGTCGGCCTCGTCGGCGACAACGGCGCCGGCAAGTCGACGCTGCTGAAGATCCTCTCGGGCATCCTCGCGCCGTCGGACGGCGAGATCGCCATTGACGGCAGGCCGGTCACCCTGAAGCGCGCCCAGGACGCCATGGATGCCGGCATCGAGACCGTCTACCAGGACCTCGCGCTCGTCGACACGATGAGCGCCTACCAGAACGTCTACCTCGGCCGCGAGCAGCTCTCGAAGAACCCCATCGCCCGCCTCTTCAATCTCGTCGACGACAAGGAAATGCGCGCCCGCGCAAGAGACGTGCTGGACTCGCTGAAGGTGAAGGTCCCCTCGATCAACGTCTCGGTGAAGGGCATGTCCGGCGGCCAGCGCCAGTGCCTCGCCATCGCCCGCGCCCTGCTCTGGGGCCGCCGCATCGTCATCCTCGACGAGCCGACTGCCGCCCTCGGCGTGCGCGAAACCGCCCAGGTGCTCGAGGTCATCGCCGGCCTCCGCGAGCAGGATGTCAGCGTCATCATCGTCTCGCACAACATGCAGCAGCTGATGACCGTCGCCGACCGCATCACCGTGATGCGCCTCGGCCGTTCGATTGCCACCCGCACGGTCAAAGACACCAATGTCTCAGAGATCGTCGGCCTCATCACCGGCGCCATCCCTGGCGACAGCGCCGAGGCTCGGGCCGCACAGCAGATACCGGCCTGAAGCCGGGGACTACCGGAGCGGGGTCAGGTTCGATCCCGCAACCACTTGATACGTCTACGACTTCGCATAACCTAGGGAGGAGAACCCAACATGCGTAACTTCACGCGCGTCGCTGCCGTCATGGCGCTCGCGACCCCCGCCGTCCTCGGCTTCGTCGGCATTGCCGAGGCCCAGGACAAGTTCAAGCTCGGCATGGCCGTCGGTGGAAACACCTGCTGCGAGTGGATGAAGGCCCAGGGCGACGTGGCCCGCGCCATCGCCGAACAGAACGGCTGGGACTACGTCGAGCTGTCCAACAACAACGATCCGGCAACGGCGCTCAAGAACGCCCAGATCTTCGTGCAGGAAGGCGTCGACGCCGTCATCCAGTTCAACGGCCAGCCCTCGTCCAATCCGGCGATCTCGGCGGTAATGAAGCAGGCCGGCATCCCGATCGTCACCTACGACATCGCCGACCCCGGCATGTACTTCGTCGGCATCGACAATCTCGGGGCCGGCATTGCCGGTGGCGAGGCCCTCGGCCAGATCATCAAGGAAAAGTGGAACTGCGAGCCTGACCTGGTCATCTCTTCAGAGGGTGCCGGCGCGGGCATCGTCAACGAGTGGCGCACCGGTGGCATGCGGACCGGCGTCAAGAATATCTGTCCCGATATTCCCGACGAGAAGTACGTCTCGTTCGAAGGCAGTGGCGACGCCGCAGTCGCCCTCCAGCCGGCGCGCGACCTGCTCGCCGCCAACCCCAATGCGGTCAAGATGGCCGTCGTCGGCATCAATGATGGCGGCGTGCTCGGCCTGATCAACGCCGCCGAGCAGCTGGGGCGTGCCGATGAAGTCATCGGCTGGGGCCAGGATGGCGCCTTCATCACCGGCGACAACGTCAACCCGCACCTGGTGGGCTCGGTGTTCTACTTCCTCGAAGGCTA
>CAMDAL010000004.1 GCA_945888565.1 Devosia equisanguinis
TCATCGTCAAGATCGAGACCGACGAAGGCATTTTCGGCTGGGGCGAAAGCGGCCTGTCGGGACGCGAGAAAGCCGTGGTCGGCGCGCTCGAGCATTATGCGCAGATCCTCGTCGGCAAGGACCCGATGCAGATCGGCCATATCTGGCAACTCTTGTATCGCAGCCAGTATTTCGAGGGCGGCCGCGTCCTCACCGCCGCCCAGTCGGCCATCGATATCGCGCTCCACGACATCAAGGGCAAGGCGCTGGGCGTTCCGGTCTACGAACTGCTCGGCGGCAAGCACCGCAACGTCATCCCCACCTTCGCCTCCACCGGCGCGATCACCGATGACGGCAACGAGACCATCGAGCAGGCCAAGGCGCTGATGGCGCGCGGCTGGAAGTCCATCCGCTTCTTCCCCGCCGCCTGGGGTGGCCCGGATAACATCTTCGAGCCACGCGAGTCGATCGGCAAGACCGCGAAATTCCTGATCCGCGCCCGAGAGGAGCTCGGCGACGAAGTCGTGCTCGGCATCGACTACCACCACCGCCTGTCCGTCGCCGAAACCGCCAGCTTCTGCCAGAAGATGCCGTCCGGCACCCTCGACTTCCTCGAGGAGCCGATCCGCGACGAGACGCCGGAAGCCTACGAGTCGCTCCGTACCCTCACCGACGTGCCCTTCGCCATCGGCGAAGAGTTCGCATCGAAGTGGCAGTTCCTGCCCTACATCGAGCGGGGCATCCACCAGTACAACCGGCTGGACCTCTGCAATGTCGGCGGCTTCACCGAAGCGATGAAGGTCGCCGGCTGGTCCGAGGCGCACTATGTCGACCTCATGCCGCACAATCCGCTCGGCCCGATCTGCACCGCCGCCACCATCCATTTCTCGGCCGCCACCGCGAACTTCTTCGCCCTCGAAGTGCGCGCCAACGCCACCGATCTGTACGCCGGCACCCCAACCGCGGACCTGTTCCCGCTCATGCCGATGCTCGATGGCGCCGTCTACCCCGTGCCCACCGCCCCGGGCCTCGGCATCGAGATCAATGAAGACAAGCTGACCGAAAAGTCGTTCCAGTTCTGGGAAGCTCCCAAGCTGTATCGCCGTGACGGCTCGGTCACCAACTGGTAAGCCACACCCCATTCGGAGGAACTTCTAATGCGTACGATTCAGACCCCCATTCCAGCGTTCAAGCGCCCGTCCAAGGATATGCTCGATGCCCTCAGGGACATCGGCACCGCCACAGTTGCCGGCTCGCTCGGCCATGCCGGCTTCCGCAACCCGCACATGCTCGGCCCGGTGACGCAGAACCCCGGCGCCTCGATCGTTGGCGTCGCGCAGACCCTGCAGTTCCTGCCGCAGCGCCCCGACCTGTTCGCCGAGGGCGAGTACTCCGACCCCGAGGTGCAGCTGCACCGCCACGTTCTCTACGAGATCGAGGAAGGTGACGTGGTCGTGGTCGACGCGCGCGGCGACATGAGCTCGGGCGTCTTCGGCGACATGATGTCGACCTACTTCAAGGGCCGCGGCGGCGCCGGCATCGTCATCGACGGCGTCATGCGCGATCGTCCCAACGTCGAAAAGCTCGGCCTCAAGACCTGGCTGCGCGGCTGGACCCCGAACTACCACGTTCAGGTCTCGATCTTCCCGAACGCCGTGAACGTGCCGATCTCCTGCGGCGGCGTCACCGTCATCCCGGGCGACATCATCATGGCCGACGATGATGGCGTCGTCGTCCTGCCGCAGTCGATGGCCGAAAAGGTCATCGAGGATTCCAAGAAGCACGCCGAGTGGGAAGTGTTCAGCCGCGAAAAGCTGATGGTCGGCGCCGACCTCCGCCGCTACTACCCGCTCCACCCCGACGCCGAAGACGAATACCAGGCCTGGCGCAAGGCCAACGGCCTCCCCCCGAGCCCCAGCCGCTAAGCGCTGGCCTCGCAGAACACACGAAGGGCGCCCATCACGGCGCCCTTTTTCGTTTCACCCACGCGGCCCGGCAGGGCGGAAGGGGGGAGCCACAAACACTTGCCTCTCCAACGCCATACGATCTTTCCTAACCCAACTTATCCCCGCTGATTCCAGCCGTGCGATTCTCACCTCGTTCCCTGCAGGGCGGGCGCTGCGCAACGAACGTGCGGTGGGGGATATCGACGGTCGGGGGAGTCGTCCCCTGGCGGGCCGCGGTGTTGAGCAACCGGCCGGTTCCTTGCCGTCACCCGATGCGGGAGGCGCCCTGGGATCGCGACCGTTCACTTACCACCCCCGTCTAACCGCATATACATCCAGGGCTTTATCAACAATCATCCGGACCTTGCGAGGCGCTTCGTCGTCGGCGACGAGCAGCCGCTGCAGTACCGTGGTCAGCCTGCCTACCCAGTTCACCTAGAAGTGGCTATGGCAGCCGACCACCAATTCCAGTTATGCCAGATGCGCTTCTAGATCGCTGATTGGCATCCGCGAGCCACAGCTCGAGGCGCTGGTCACTGCGCTCGATGCGGCGGATCGGACTACTCGTTGAAAACGAAACAGGCGGGCAAAGCCCGCCTGTGCAACGAACGAACCGACTTCGTTGTTAGTCGAGGATGTCTGCCCAGGTCGCTGCGCGGTAAGGCTGTGACGAGGTTGCGAGCGGATTCAGCACATCTGCAGCGGTGCTGTCACCGAACGGAATGGCGAGGCCGAGCTTTAAGGTGTGCGAGTTGGCGCTGTCGTCCTCGGTTGTAGCTTCATAGTAGCCGAACTCATAGCCTGCAGTTACGAAGGCGGTGAAGTCGGTCGGCAGCACCAAGGCGGCTTTGACGCCAACGGTGGCAAAATAGCCTTCATCGTCCGTGTCCTCGAAGGACTCGGTGTAACCATAGGACGCATCGGCCATTATGGCGAAGTCGTCGCTAGAGGCGAACACTGCCCCACCGCGCAGGAAGGCGCCGATGAAGCCGGCTTCGTCACCCTCGGTGTCGACATCGGCCCAGCCGAGTTGGCCGAAGAGGCTGATTTGGTCGAGCTCTACCTGACCCTCGACACCAACACTGTAACCAGCGTGCGACTCTTCGCTGTCGTCAAAGCCTAAGCCTGCCGACCCGAAAAAGCCTGCGTAGTAGCCGTCACCGCCGACGCCGGCATGCAGGCCAGCGAGTGCGGAGGTGTTAGGAGCGTCGGCGCCATCGAAGCTATTGCGGTCAAAGTAACCGTCAATCCCCCAGACAAAGCCATCAGCGCCACCCCAGATTGCGCCGCTGACGTAGGCACCGCCGGCTGTGCCACTGAAGTCCTCGTCGGTCTCGTCAACGTAGTTCGCGAACGCGCCGAGCTCGATGACACCCCGCACGCCGGAAGCGGCCGAAGCGGGCGCTACAGCAGGTTCAACGATCAGCAGGTCGGCCGCGAATGCGGTCGATGACAGAAGTGTCGCCGCGATGGCGCCAAGAGCGAGCTTCATGATGATGGACCGTCTTTCCATTGTAGAATGATTCGTATCGGTTTCGCTTCGACTGATGGTGCAATGCGCCATCGATACTCCACAAGTCGTCGTTTCTGAAGTGTTGCGGCCTAGCAACATACACCCCTCCTCACCGCCGCCCAGTCGGCCATCGATATCGCGCTGCACGACATCAAGGGCAAGGCGCTCGGCGTCCCGGTCTACGAACTGCTCGGCGGCAAGCACCGCAACGTCATCCCCACGTTCGCCTCCACCGGCGGCATTGCCCGCAGAACGACATGTTCCTCGCCGGCGCCACGCGACTCCTCGCCGATGGCAAGTCGACCGGACCAGTCGAGCCTCGCCTGCTCGCATTCCTCGCCTTCCTGTCGGCCGTCGGCATGCTGACGATGAAGGGCCTCGTCGAGTCGCAGGGCGATCCCCTGCTCTATTCCGACGAGCAGATGATTGACGCCCTCAGCAGCATCTTCGCCAGGGCGGTGGAGTAAGGTCGTCCTGCCGACTTATCCCCGCGTCTCAGCCGCATGCGACTCTCCCTCGTCTCCTGCAGGGCGGGCGCTCGCGACGAACGTGCGGCGGGGGATATCGGGGGCCGGGAAGTCGTTTCCGGCGGGCCGCGGTGTGAGCAACCGGCAGTTGGACGTCTTCACTGGCGTCCGTGTCCGCTCCCTTGCACCCCCGTCCAACTCATCCCCGATCGACCGGCGGGGCGAGAGTCTCGCTTACATTGCGGACTACCCGCGTTGGGGCTGAGCCCCGCCGGTCACCCGCCCATTCATCAACCCGAGGCCGCAAGGCCGGCGGGGGCTCAAGCTCATCTTTGTTTCCGTTTCGTTCCATGCTATTGTCTTGGGATCATCATCTGGAATCGCCCATGTCCACCCGCTCCGGCAGCGCTGATCTCCCGCTCCACGGCGGCCGTGTGCCGAAATGGCTGAGCCAGCGCATGGCGCGGCTCGGGGCCGTGATCTGCCAGGCCATCGTCCACGAGTACGGCCGTGACGAGCTGCTGAGCCGCCTCTCGCATCCGTTCTGGTTCCAGTCCTTCGGCGCCGTCATGGGGATGGACTGGCACTCGTCGGGCATCACCACATCGGTCATCGGCGCGCTCAAGGGCGGCCTCCGCCCGCTCGAGCGCGAACTCGGTCTCCACGTCTGCGGCGGACGCGGCCGCCACTCGCGGAAAACCCCGGATGAACTCGTCGCCATCGGCAATTGCGTCGGCTTCGATGGCGCGGCGCTGGCCGCCGCCAGCCGCCTCGTTGCCAAGGTCGACAGCGCCGCGGTGCAGGATGGCTTCGAGCTCTATCTGCACGGCTTCATCGTCGCCGATGACGGCAAGTGGGTCGTCGTGCAGCAGGGCATGAAGGGCGATAGCGGCACCGCCCGCCGCTACCACTGGCTCTCCGATGGCCTGAAGAGCTTCGTCGACGCTCCGCACGCCGCCATCGATGGCCGGACCGAAGGCGCCATCACCAACCTCACCGACCTGCGCGCCGCCCGGAACCGCATCGCCCAGGTGCGGATGCTCGAAGCCCTCGGCCCGCACCGCATCGTCAAGGAAGCCGAAAAGCTCGGCTGGAGCAGAAAGCCCCCTGCCCCCGCCCCAGAGGACAGCGACGAGCCGCTGCTGCCGCACCTCGTCATGCCCGAGCACCATGACATCCGCCCCAAGGACGTCATGCTCCGCCGCCTGCACGGCAGCCTCGAAGCCGCCGCCGATCGCGGCCCCGGAGATTTCGAGTCGCTGCTGATGGTCCCCGGCGTCGGCGCCCGAACGGTGCAGGCCCTCGCGCAGGTCGCCGAAGTCATCCACGGCGCCCCGCACCGCTTTGCCGACCCGGCGCGCTTCGCCATGGCGCATGGCGGCAAGGACGGTCACCCGTTCCCGGTGCCGCTGAAGGTCTACGACCAGACCATCACCGTGCTGAAATCCGCGATCAGCAAAGCCAAACTCGGCCGCGAGGACGAACTGAGCGCCCTGAAGCGCCTCGACTCCCAGGCCCGCGCCCTCGAAGCTACGGCCAGGGGCCCGAGCTTTGATCGCTTCATCGCCGAGGAGCGCGCCCGCTCGCACGAATATGGCGGCCGCACGGTTCTCGGCTGGGCCCAGCCGCCCGAGCCGCGCCTCAGAACCGGATCGCCATGAACACCGTGTGCTCGGGCAGGCTCGCGTCCTCGAGCCGCTCGAACCCCAGCGTCCGGTAGAACGCCAGCGCTCCGTCATTGCTCGGGCTCACCTGCAGGTGCATCCCCGGTACGCCGGCGGCCGTCAGCCGCGCCATCACCAGCTCAAGCGCCCGGCTGCCGATCTTCCGCCCCCGCGCTTTCGCCAGCAGGTCGATATGCCCATGCGCCGGGTAGTCGTGCAGCACCGGCGGATAGACGAACTCAGGGTGATGGATGGCACGTCGCGCCCAGTCGCTGCCCGTCCAGGCGCTCTCGTCTGGCCCCGGATCGGGCAACCGGCGCGCCAGCGGCGGAAACCACTCGCGCTCCATCCGGGCATAGAAACCTTCGCTGTCCGGCGTGCCGAGCACATAGCCACACACCCCGTTCGGCCCCTCGACCACGAAGGCAAAATCGGGCGCGAACACCTGGTAGGGCACGGCGTAGATCAGCCCGAGCAGGTCCGGGTCATCCTCCCGCGCCGTCGCGTCCTTGCCGGAATCGCCGGTGAGCAGGCAGACGCGGTTCAGCGCCCCGTAGTCCGTCCACTGCGCCAGGCGCAGTCCATAGCCATCGCCGAAATCGAGTTCCAACGCCCCGTCCCCAGTCAGCGTTGCGCCATCACAGGTGATGCCTGTACCGGCCGCCCGCGTCCCGTGGCAGCAGCTCCTGCACCGCCACCGTAAAGCCGCGCCGGTAGAAATTGTAAATGCGGTCCCGGTCAGGAAACTCCGTCCCCTCCGGGTGCCCCTCGGCCAGCCAGTCTAGATAGGTCACGAGGTGCGTCACCTCTTCCCGCGCCTCCCACAGATAGGGGTGGAAGGCATAGAACAGGTCGCGGTTTTCGAGTTCCGTCATCCGGTCGAACAGGTTGCGTATGCGGTCCCTGAGCCCGGTGATCGCAGCATGCCCCTCGCGCCAAGCTGGCGACGTCACGTCGGGATACTGCTCGCTCAGCATGCGGCGCGCCGTCTGCAACAGCGCCTCCACCTCCGGACCCTGCCGGAACGGCTGGTAGAACAGCTCAACCAGCAGGCGGACGTCCTCCAGCGGCAGCAGCTTCACCGGCTGCGTGAACGCCAGCCGGAACCGCTTCTGCCAGATGGGCAGCGCCACCGCGAGTGCGTCGGCCTCCATGTCCACGCCGCGGGCGAATGCCCCGGTTGTGTGCACTGGCACGAAATTGGCCTCGAACTCGTTGTTGGGGTTGGTGATCAACCCATCGATCAGCCCGAGGATTTCCGCCTTCCGTCCGCCCAGTGGCCCCGCCATCACCCGGCGCACATCGTAGTCGTTGGCGTGGAAATTCTCCCAGATCACCGGCTTCCGCCGCAGCACCCTGCCGATCTCGCGCAGCCCCTCCGCCGACAGCGTCTTCGACACGATGTCCGGCCCCGTCCAGAACACGCCGATCTCCGGGTCGAGCCCCTCCCCGATCGTGTTGAGATACGCCGAGCCAGGCACGTCGTGGCTGGCGAACGCCCCGCAATACTCGGTCGGGCAGAACAGCAGCACCGGCTGCTCCACCTGCGACTTCAGGTGCTCGAAAGCGGAGTTGGTAAAGTACACCTGCGCCGCCGCGAAGCTGTCGAATGCCCTCTCGTCCGCCGCCGCCATGGTGCGCGGAATATCGTCGAACAGCAGCGCGAAGTGCTTAACCCCGAGGGCCAGGAGCTGGTCGAGCCGGCGCTTCAGCGCCTTGAGGTCGCTTGCGTCCGAATAGGCGACGTCAAGACACGGGGCGATGGCCACCATGAAATTGAGCTTCCGCGCACGGGCCGCCTCGACCAGTTCCTGGAGTTCTGCGGCTTCCGCCGCGTTGTAGATTTCGCGCCAGCGCGCCCGGATCTTGATGTCGTCCTTTGGGCCGTAGACGAACGTGTTCATCCCCGCCCCGACGATCCAGTCGAGCATTTCGAGCCGCTGGCGCGGTGTCCACGCCCGGCCGTAAAACCCCTCGATCACCCCGGTGAGCAGCGGCTTCGAGGTAACGATCCCGCCCAGTTCCCGGCCATCGGTCGTGTCGAAAGTCGTCTCCATCGACCAGCCGGCGAGCCCGGGCGGCAGCGAAGAGGCGATCGGTTCGTCACGCATGATGGTCATCGGTCAGTCCATGGCCGTCGCCGTAAGTCCGGCGATCACGTGCCTCTGCAGGATGAAGTAGAGGATGAGGATGGGCACCGTGGTGATCGCCAGAGCTGCGAACACCAGCGAATAGTCGGTGCTGTGGTAGCCCGAGAACCGCACCAGCCCCACCGGCAGCGTCCGCTGCGCGTCATCGGTCACGAACAGCAGCGCGAACAGCAACTCGTTCCACACCGCGATGGTGTTGAGCACGATCATCGTCAGCATCGCAGGCCACACCATCGGCACCGACACGTGCCAGAAGATCTCCCACGTATTCGCCCCGTCGAGCCGCGCCGCTTCCTCCATGTCGGGCCGTATCGACAGGAAATACGAGCGCATCAGGAAGGTGGTGAAGGCCAGTTGCCACGCCGCGCCGGGCAGGATCAGCGCCCAGTGCGTATTGAGCAGGTGCATGTCGCGCAGCTGGGTGAACAGCGCGATCGCCACCGAAGGCGGCGGCAGCAGCAGCCCCACCAGCAGCACGCGGTACATCAGCGTGCGCCCCGGAAACTCGAGCCGGGTGAACGCGAATGCGGCCCCGGTGGCGAAGAGCACGCACATCGACACCGCCATGACGGTGACGAAGACCGAGTTGAGGTAAAGCGTGCCGAGCCCGCCGACATTCCACGCCTCGATCAGGTTCCCCCACTTCCACTCACCCGGCAGGGCAAAGGGGGTACGGAATATCTCGCGATTGGACTTGAAGGCCGAGTAGACCATCCAGACCGCCGGGTAGAACATCACCATCACGATGACGCCGGCGCTGGCGAACTGCAGCCACTCGGCCGCGCTGCGCGGACGTTCAGTAGCGCGTGACATGGCCGCGCTCCGAAATCTTGAGATAGGCGATCGATATCACCGACACGACGACCGTCAGCACCACGGTCAGCGCCACGCCATAGCCGATCTGGTTCTGGTCGAAGGCCTGCTTGATGATCCACGTCGCCGGCACTTCGGTCGCCCCGAAGGGCTGGCCGTTGGTCATGGTGAAAAACAGGTCGAACCCGGCAAAGCCACCGGTCACCGCCAGCAGGATGCAGACAATGACGTTCTGCTTCAGCATCGGCAGGGTGATGGCGAAGAACTGCTGCACGCCATTGGCGCCATCGAGCTTCGCCGCCTCGTAGAGGTTGCGCGGAATGCGGCGGAGCGCGGCAAAGAAGATCACCATATAGAAGCCGGCATACTTCCAGCCCGACACGATGCAGATGAACAGCAGCGCCGTCTCCGGCTGCGCCAGCCACGGCTGCGCCCAGTCGCCCAGCCCCACCGAACGCAGCGTCGAGTTGAGCAGCCCCGTCCGGTAGTCGAGCACGAATTTCCACAAGACGCCCGCCGCCGACATCGACAGCACCACCGGCGCAAAGAACATGCCGCGCATCAGCGAGAAGCCGCGCCGGTCAGAGTTCAGCAGCACCGCCATGAACAACCCGAACGACACCTCGAAGACCAGCGTCGCAAGGATATAGAGCACCACATGCACGAACGACATGAGGAAGGTCGGATCGGTCAGCGCCCGCTTAAAGTTGGCAAAACCCGCCCAACGCGGGGCGCTGAAACCGTCCCAGTAGGTGAAGGCGTAGTAGACCGACGCCCCAAGGGGCAGCAGCACGAACGTCGCGAAAAGGAGCATTGCTGGCGCCGCGAACAACATGTTCGCGGCGCCGCTGCTGATGGGGGCCGACCGGTCTTGCAACGGACGAGCTTACTGCTTGCCCATGGCGGCGAGCGTCTCGTCGAGCCAGACGAGCGCATCCTTGGCGCTCTTTTCGCCCGAGGCGGCATAGGCTGCGGCCTGGTAGAAGGCCTCGGCCACCGGCACCGGATACTTGTTGTCCGGCGGCGGCACGATGCCGCTGGCGTTGCTCATCAGGGCCAGCATGGCCTGCGTCTGCTCATCCAGCTTGGCCTTTTCGCTCACGCCCTGCACCGGGCTCATCTGCCCGCTCTCGGCCCACTTCACCTGGCTGGCTTCGGAGGTGAGGAACTTCAGGAACTTGATCGCCTCGGCCGGCTGCTGCGCGTCCTTGTGCACCACCAGCCCGGTGATCGTGCCGATGACGCTGTTGGCGAGCGGATGCGCCGGATCGATCGGCGGCGTGTTGAACTGGCCGTACTCGAAGCCTTCCTCGGCAAGGTTCGCGGTCTCGGACACCAGCCACGACCCGATCGGATGCATCACCGCACCCTCCTGGAAGAACGTCGCCATCGCCGGATCGGCGCCGAGCGCCTGCATGTCCTTGTTGAACGCCCCCACCTCGTGCAGGTCAACGAGCAGGTTCAGCGCCTTCTCGAACTCCGGCGTGTTGAACGGCGCTTCCTGCTTGAAGGCGGCGATGTAGGCGTCGGCCGGCACCACCATGGCAGCGATGTGGCCGGCCCAGTTGCCCAGCGGCCAGAACTCGTTGTTACCCTCGACGATCGGTGTCTCGCCGGCTTCGGCCAGCGTCTTGTTGAGCGCAACGAACTCGTCCCAGGTCGTGGGCAGCGTCAGGTTGTACTCGGCGAAGATTTTCTTGTTGTACCAGATGGTGTTTGTCAGATCGAGCGACAGCGGCACCAGGTACGGCTTGCCATCCACCATGGTGCCGGCGCCATCGGTCCACACGGCGTCGGAGAAGCTTTCCTTCCACCCATCGGTGGCCATCGCCTCGGTCAGGTCATAGGCGTAGCCCGCCTCGACGTCACGCTGCACCGGATAGCCGGCCCACTCGAAGAAGATGTCCGGGACCTCGTTGCTCTTCAGCTGCGTGATCAGTCCCTGGTTCGAGTACTGGTCGTCATCGAACACGATCTGCTTGATCGTGATGCCCGGGTTCGCCGCCTCGAAATCGGCAATGATCGAGTCGAGCGCCACGCGGCTCGAGCCGCCGGTGATCGAATGGGTGAACCGCACTTCCTGCGCCAGCGCAGTGGTGCACATCAAGATCGCTACGGCTGACACCGCCAGCGGGAACTTCAAAGCCTGCATGCCAAGTACCCCTTGCTACACGCCGCCCGCCCTCGCGGCACAGCTCGTCCACTGGTACGTTATTGGTTTACGAAGATTTGTCTATAGCGCGATTGGGGCAACCTCATATGCGCAAAACGGCAATCGTGATGCGTCTCGACCGGATGGGGGGCTTGCCATCTTCAGGCCAAAATCATACCGGTTATCAGAGAGAGTTGTTGCGAAAAGGCGGGACACCCTTGGATTTCTACGCGGCATTGCGGGACCGGATGGACCGTCAGCACGGGCCTTTGGGCGAGCGCCTGCGCAACGCCCTGGCCGCTGTCATCGAGGGTGGCGCAATCGTCCCCGGCGAATCACTTCCCTCCGAACGCGAGATGGCCGAGCAGCTCGACGTCTCCCGGTCGACTTTGCGCCAGGGTCTGAAGGAACTGGCGCAGATGGGCCTGGTCACCACCCGGCCCGGCGCCGGCACAGTGGTTACCGGTCGCATACCAAAAGCCCTGTCGCGGCTCTCCGGCTTCACCGAGGATATGCGCCTGCGCGGCATGCTGGCCAGTTCGAGGGTGCTGGAATGCTCGATCGCGCCGATCTCGCCCGACGATGCCTTCCGCACCGGCCTGCCGCTCGGCACGCCGATGATGACACTGGTGCGTCTGCGCATGGCCGGCGAAGAAGCGCTGTCCTACGAGCGCGCCATGGTGCCCGTCGAGACTGTCGGCCCCACCTATGACGGCTCGGGCTCGCTCTACGAGCGCATGGATGATCGCAACGCGCGGCCCCGCCGCATCCTGCAATCGCTGCAGGCCATCGAGGCGCCGTCCGACATCGCCCGCCACCTCGGCGTCCGCGAGGGAGCCGCCGTGCTCGAAATCACCCAGCTTGGCTACGGCGAGAACGGCTCGGTGGTCGAGGACGCCATCAGCTGGTACCGCGGCGATCGCTACAAGTATGTGGGCGAGATCCGTGGCTGACATGCAGCCGCTCCGCACCCGTTACCGCGACCAGTTGGTCGAGATCATCGACAACGTGATCGGCAGGCAGTCCGCCTCGCTCGATGCCGCCCGCGACGCGCTGGCCGACGCCCTCGCCAACGAGCACCTGCTGTACGTCGCCGGTTCGGGCCACTCGCACATGCTCGCCGAGGAAGTGTTCTACCGGGCCGGCGGCATTGCCCAGGCTCAGGCCATCCTCGACCCCGACCTGATGCTCCACATGGGCGCCGAGCGCTCCACGCTGCTCGAGCGCGAGACAGGCCGCGCCGAGCGCGTCCTCGCCAACTATCCGGTCGGCCCCGGCGACATCGTGGTGATCGCGTCGAACTCAGGCCGCAACGCCTACCCAATTGAGATGGCACTAGGCGCCAAGGCTCGCGGCGCAACCACCATCGCGCTCACCTCGCTGCGCCACGCCAAGCAGACAACCTCGCGCCACCACTCCGGCAAGCTGCTCTATCAGGTCACCGATCTCGTCCTCGACAATGACGGCGAGTACGGCGACGCCGGCCTCGACATCGCCGGCCGCGACGTCCGCATGGGCCCGACCTCGACGCTGGTCGGCGTCTTCATCCTCAACGCCATCCTCGCCGAAGCCGTCGACCAGCTCGCCGGCCGAGGCGTGGATATCGACGTCTATCAGAGCGCCAACATGCAGGGCGCCGAACACGATGCCGAAGCCATGATCGCCAAGTGGCGCTCGCGCATCCGGGGACTCTAGGCGTCGAGCGTCCGAACCCGGCGATCCAGCTCCTGTCGCTGCTCGGCGGTCAGGGCCATCAGCGGCGGCCGAAGCCGGTTCCAGCCAGCATCGCCGTCGCGCCGGGCCAGCAGCGCCTTGATCGCCGGCAGTTGCGGGCCAAACGCCATCGACACCTCGCGCCAGCCCTCGAGCCGCGCCTGCGCCCGCGCCAGTTCGGTAGCGCGCGACGGGTCGTTCCACGCGTCGTACACCACCCGCAGATCCGGCGCGCAGAGGTTGGACACCGCCGTGATGCACCCGGCCCCGCCCGCCTGCAGCACCTGCGCGAACAGCGGATCAGACCCGACCATCACCGCGAAGTCGCCACCAAGCCCGCAAAAGCCGAGCGCGTTCTCGAGCTTGCCAGTGCTGTCCTTCACCCCCGCGACGATACCCGGATAGGCCGCGATCAGCCGCGCCACCAGATCGAGGCCCAGCGGCACGCCGGACTGCTGCGGAAAGTTGTAGAGCACGATCCGCAGCCGGTCGTCCGCCACCCCCTCGATGATCCGGGCATAGGACGCGAACACCCCGTCATCGGAGACATTCTTGTAGTAGAACGGCGGCAGCATCACCACCCGCGTCACCCCCAGGCCGAGCGCGTGCCGGGTCAGTTCTGTCGTCTCGGGAATCGCAGCCACGCCGACGCCCGGCGCCAGTTGCTCCGGCGTTACGCCGCCGGCCAGCACGCCCTCGAGGATCGCCTTGCGCTCGGCTACCGAGAACGAGTTCGCCTCGCCTGTCGTGCCCAGCAGTGCCAGCCCGTCGCAGCCATTGTCGAGCAGCCAGCGGCACTGCCGGTCGAGCTTCGCTCCGTCCGGGTTCAAGGCCTCGTCCAGCGGCGTTGCCACTGCCGACCACACGCCGCTGATCGCAAATCCCATCAGTCGTCTCCCTCTGGCGGATAGCGGTGTTCTCCTCCCCGCCAGTCCGAAACCGTGTAGCAGCCGTCACCCGAACTCCGGATGTTGGCCGCCATGATCGGCGCCTTGCCGTGCCCCCCAGGAATGTCCAGCACATAGGTCGGTTGCGCCAGCCCGGAAATGCGCCCGCGCAACCCGGTCACCAGCCGCTGCCCTTCGTCGATCGGCACCCGGAAGTGCGATGTCCCCGGCGCCAGGTCCGGGTGATGGAGGTAGTAAGGCCGCACCCGCGTCTCGACGAACCCGCGCATCAGCGCCGCCAACGTGTCGGGATCATCGTTGACGCCGCGCAACAACACCGTCTGGCTCAGCAGCACGATGCCGGCATCGACCATCCGCCCGATCGCCGCCCGCGCCGCTTCAGTCAGCTCGCGCGGATGGTTGGCGTGCACCGCCAGATATGTCGCCTTGCCTGACGCCTTGAGGGCCGCGACCAGCTTGTCATCCACCCGCTCCGGTTCCACCACCGGCACGCGCGTATGGAACCGCACCACTTTCACATGCTCGATGTCGCTGAGCCGCGCCATCATCTCATGCAGCCGCCGCGCCGACAGCACCAGCGGATCGCCCCCGGTGAGGATCACCTCCCAGATTTCGGTGTGGGCGCGGATGTATCCAATCGCGGCGTCCATCTGCTCCGGCGTGAGCGTACCGAGCCCCTCCGGCCCCACCATCTCGCGGCGGAAACAGAACCGGCAATAGACCGGGCAGACATGCACGGCCTTCAGCAGCACCCGGTCAGGATAGCGATGCACGATGCCCTCGACCGGCGAATGCGTCAGGTCGCCGATCGGGTCGGCCCGCTCGTCCTTTGTCACCGTGAGTTCGGCGAGGTCCGGCACGAACTGCCGCGCGATCGGATCATCCGGATCGTCGCGGTCGATGAGCCCTGCCACCGCGGGCGTGATCGCCACGGCGTAGCGTTCGGCGACCCGCTGCAACTCCGGCAAACGCGAAGCCGGCGCGAGCCCGGCCTCCACCAGTTCGCCCGGCGTACGAATGGCCCGATCCTGCTTCATCGCTCGCCTCCCGCTACCGGCACCCACAGCACGTCCTCGATCCGCGGCGCCCCCGTTGCCAGCATCACCAGCCGGTCGAACCCCAGTGCCACCCCTGAGCTCTCTGGCATCAACGGCAACGCGGCAAGCAGATCTTCGTCGATCGGGTAGCGCTCGCCATAAAGCCGCCCCTTCTCGTCCATCTCGAGCTCGAACCGCCGCCGCTGCTCGGCCGCATCGGTCAATTCGCCAAACCCGTTGGCCAGTTCCACCCCGCAGGCATAGAGTTCGAACCGCTCCGACACCCGCCGGTCGTCCGCCGTCCGCCGCGCCAGCGCCGCCTCCGCCGCCGGGTAGCGGTCGAGCACCGTGATCTGCCCCAGCCCCAGCGCCGGCTCCACCATCTCCACCAGCACCCGGCTGAACAGGTACGACCAGGTGAATTCGCCCGGCACGGTCAGCCCCACGCCGCGCATCAGGCCCGCCAGCGCGCCAGCATCGGTATTGCCCTCGGCATCCATCGTCGCGAACAGGTCGATCCCGGCATACTCGCGGAACGCGTCCACCACGCTAACCCGCTGTGGCTCGACGAAAGGGTCGCATGTCCGCCCGCGATACCGCAGCACCTCGGCGTTCATTGTCTTTGCCGCCATCCGGCAGAGCGCGATGCAGTCGGCGATCACCGCATCATAGGCCTCGCCGGCGCGATACCATTCCAGCATCGTGAACTCGGGATGGTGCAAACCCGTCCGCTCGCGGTTCCGCCACACATGCCCGATCGATGCAATGCGCCGCTCCCCCGCCGCCAGCAGCTTCTTCATCGAGAACTCCGGCGAGGTGTGGAGGTACATCGTCTCCCCCGCCCCATCGTTGCCAATCATCGTCGTGGCGAAAGCATGTAGGTGCGTCTCGTTGCCGGGCGAGCGCTGCAGGCCGGGCGGATCGACCAGCACGAAGTCGTGCTCGGCGAAGTACCCGCGCACCCCAAGCTCGATCCGGTTGCGCCCAAGCAGCACCGGCCGACGGTCGGCATGTCTCGAGGGGCTCAACCACGGCGATACAGGGTCATTGGACACGGGAGGCAGCTCTTTCGGGCAACGGGACTGGCAGTTTTTGAAGAAATGGGGTATCGGGCCGCACCCGAACACAAAGTCAGCGCGTCCGCCGGCCTCCGTTGCCGCTCTCTAGGCCGCCGCCAACCGTTGAACAAGGAAGAATAATGGTCAAGGTCATCGCCTCGTCCCTGCGCAAAGGCAATGTCGTCGAGCATGACGACGGCAAGCTCTACATCGTCCTCGTCGCCGAAAATATCCACCCCGGCAAGGGCAACTCGGTCACCAAGGTCGATATGCGCCGCATGTCTGACGGCGTGAAGGTTGCCGCCAGCTGGCGCACCGTCGAGATGGTCGAGAAGGCCGACGTCGATGAGCGCGCCTACAACTTCCTCTACAACGACGGCGAAGGCTACCACTTCATGGAGCCCACCAGCTTCGAGCAGATCACCATGCACGAAGACGTGGTCGGCGATGCAGCCGCCTACCTCGTCGATGGCATGCAGGTGTTCATCAAGACGTTTGAGGGCGCTGCCCTGGCGATCGAACTGCCGCAGCGCGTCACGCTCGAGATCGTCGAAACCGAGCCGGTGATCAAGAACCAGACCGCCTCGTCCTCGTTCAAGCCGGCGACCCTGAACAACGGCGTCAAGACCATGGTCCCGCCCCACATCGGCGTCGGCACCCGCGTCGTCGTGATGACCGAAGACGGCTCCTACGTCGAACGCGCGAAAGACTGATCCTCGGCCGCCGCAGGCGGCAAGATCAGTCCAGTGGACTGATTTTAGGAGGTCAGGCCCGGAGAGCTATGCTCGCAGGGCAGCACCGTGAGTTAAGTAATTCTGGCGGAGCCTCAAGGCTCCATCAGCATTTTGAGCCCCCGCAGATCCTCGACGAAGCGCGCCCGCTCCCGCGCCGCTTCTTCCCGATCAGGTATCCGCAGCAGATACGACGGGTGCACAGTCGCGTACATCCGCGTCCCGTCCTCCAGCACCGTCACCCTGCCCCGCACCGACCCCAGCGTCGTCGACGACCCGGCAAGGCTCGACACCGCCGTCGCCCCCATCGCGACGATCAGCTTCGGCTTCACCAGCTCCCGCTCCAGCCTCAGCCAGAAGCTGCACGCCTTCACCTCCCCGGCATTCGGCCGCTGGTGCAGCCGCTTCTTCCCCTTCAGCACGAACTTGAAGTGCTTCACTGCATTGGTCACATAGGCCCGCTCGCGATCGAGCCCCGCCTCGGCCATCGCCGCATCGAACACCTTCCCCGCCGGCCCGACGAACGGCTTCCCCGACAGATCCTCCTGATCGCCCGGCTGCTCGCCGACAAACATCAGTTCAGCCGAGGCCGGCCCCTGCCCCATCACCGCCTGCGTCGCCATTTCGTAGAGCGGGCACCGCCGGCACGCATCGACCCCGGCTTTCACCTCGGCTAGCGAGGTAAAAACCTCGGTGACAGGCACCTCGGGCTCAGCCCGCTCCATCTGCTTCAGGTGCCGCGACGGCGGAATGCTGGCCATCCGCTCGATCATCGCCTCCTCCGCCGCCTTGGCGCCACGGATCAGCTCCGGGATGAGTTCGGCCTCGGGCAGGTTGCGCCAGTATTTCACCGGCATCTCCGACTTCATCATCGCCACCTTCAGCCGCGCCGGATTGAAGATCGCCGCGAAGTAACTCTTCCACACCGGCTCCAGCGCATCGTCGGCCGGCACGTCCTCCTTGTGCCCACCCTCGCCGAACTCCAGCCGCTCCCCGTCCCAGAACGCCGACCGGTACGGCGTCACGATCCCCCACTTCATCCCGGCAAACCGCCGCGCAAAGAACGGCGCCGTGCGCTCCAGCACGAAATGCTCGGGCTCGAACCACGCCACAAACCGCTCGCGCCCGCTGTCGTCGACGATCTCCTTGAACCGCACGAACGCCTTCATCTTGTGCGCGTCACGCCGCACCGCCGACACCCGCCGGTCGAGCTTCCCCACATCGGGGTCCGACCGCACCTCCATCAGCTCCTTGTCCTTCTGCAGCCGCCACAGCAGCCGATAGAGCAGCCCGAAACGCTCCGGATCGGAGTGGCAGATCCCCGCCTCGGCCCAGTCGATGAACCGCTGCGGCACCGTCCCCACCTTCCGCCCCGTCACCTGCCCGACGCTCTGCTCGGCCCCTAACAGGTCCTGCGGCGCCCCCGGATCGACCCAGATCACCTCGTCGGGCGGCACGGCCTCGAGCAACAACCGCCGCGCCACCCCCCGCCACTCGGCAAAATCGTTGCGAGAGGTGAGATGGACCGTCTTCATGGCCACCGGCTCCCTCCCCCTTGTAGGGAGGGCAGTGAAGCTTGAGAGCGAAGCGAACTAGCGCAACTGGGTGGGGGTGGCGTCACACAGGGCACCATCAAAACAGCTCCAGCTGGTTGCTCACCATCTTGGCCCGCAGCCCCGCATCATCGGTCAGCCCGCCCGGCGTCCAGTCCGCCGCCTCGATGAACGGCCGGACCTTGCCGATCGACCCCGCCATCGCCGCCACATCCGCCAGCGTCAGCCGGTGATGCCGCCGCGCCGCGACGATCCGGTCGACCACCCGCACCCCCAACCCCGGCACCCGCAGCAGCATCTCCCGCGGCGCCCGGTTCACGTCCATCGGGAACGTCCCGCGATTGCCCAGCGCCCAGGCGAGCTTCGGGTCGACCTTGAGGTCGAGCAGCCCGTCGGTCCCGCCCGAAACGATCTCCTCCACCCCGAACCCGTAGAACCGCATCAGCCAGTCGGCCTGGTACAGCCGGTGTTCCCGCATCAAGGGCGGCGGCGCCAGCGGCAGCCGCGAACTCGAGTCCGGTATCGGCGAGAACGCCGAGTAATAGACCCGCTTCAGCCCGTAGCCCGAGTAGAGCGACGCCGAGCGCCGCAGGATCACCGCATCATCCGCCCGGTCGGCTCCGATGATCATCTGCGTCGATTGCCCGGCCGGCGCCAGCTTCGTCGGCTTCCTCTTGCCCGCCACCTTGCCGTCGGGCCGGCTCTCCTCGCGCTTGCCCTCGATATGGGCCATGGCGGTCCGGATGGCGCTCGGCTTCTTTTCGGGCGCCAGCGCTTCGAGGCTCACATCCGTCGGCAGCTCGATATTGGTCGACAGCCGGTCCGCCCACAGGCCGGCCTCGGCGAGCAGCTCCGGCGCCGCATTCGGAATGACCTTCAGATGGATATAGCCGCCGAACTTGTGCGTCTCGCGCAGCGTCCGCGCCACCCGCACCATCTCTTCCATCGTGTAGTCCGGAGAGCGAATGATGCCCGAGGATAGAAACAACCCCTCGATGTAGTTGCGCTTGTAGAAGTCGAGCGTCAGCTTCACGACCTCCTCGACGCTGAACCGCGCCCGCTGCACGTTCGAACTCGATCGATTGACGCAGTAGATGCAGTCGTAGACGCAAAAATTCGTCAGCAGAACCTTCAGCAGGCTGATGCACCGCCCATCTGGCGCATAGGAGTGGCAGATGCCGCTGCCTTCGGTCGACCCGATGCCACCGGTGCGCGAGCTGTCTCGCTTCACTGTCCCGCTCGACGCACACGACGCATCGTATTTCGCCGCATCCGACAGGATCGCAAGTTTCCGGCTGAGACTGAGCTGCACCATGTTGTTCCCGTTTTGTTCGGAGACATCCGTACGACGCCGTCCATTGCGCCGCCAACATCAAATGACACTCTCACGCCATTCGTGATCGAAGCGTCCGCCGATTGTTCGTTTTTGTCGAACGATCCGTCAGCCCTGCGCCTCTATCGTTCGAGCGCATTCGCCACTATCTCACGGTCACCAGATAACAGGAGGCACGCATGGCTCTCGAACTCGGTGGCATCCACCACCTCACCGCCATCACCGCGCAGGCCGCGAAGAACGTCGATTTCTACACCCGCGTCCTCGGCATGCGGCTGATCAAGAAAACCGTGAACCAGGACGACGTCTCGGCCTATCACCTGTTCTACGGCGACGGCATCGCATCGCCCGGCGCCGACCTCACCTTCTTCGATTGGCCCGCCGCCCCCAACAAGCGCGGCAATCACGAAGTCGGCCGCACCGGCCTCCGCGTCCGCTCCGAGGACAATCTCGTCTGGTGGAAGCAGCATCTCGCCGCCCACGACATCGCGTCGGGCAACATCAAGGAGCGTGCCGGCCACCTCTCCCTCGATTTCGAGGATCCCGAGGGCCAGCGGTTCCGCATCGTCGCCGATCCGAACGCCGGCGAGTCGCACCCGTGGGCGAAAAGCCCGATCCCCGCCGAGCACCAGATCCTCGGCCTCGGCCCCATCACCATGTCGGTGCCCGATCTCGCCCGCACCGCCACCGTCCTCACCAATGTGATGAACATGCGCGAGGTCCGTACCTACCCGGCGCGCGAAAAGCACGGCGAGATCCACGTCTTCGAAATGGGCCCCGGCGGCGCGGCGGCCGAACTGCACGTCGAGGTGAACCCGTCCCTGCCGCAGGCCCGCCAGGGCGCCGGTGGGGTCCACCACGTCGCCTTCCGCACCCCCGATCCCGATGAGTTCGCCCAGTGGGTCCGCCGCGCCACGGCCGCTGGCCTCCGCACCTCCGGTGAAGTCGAGCGCTACTACTTCAAGTCGCTCTACTTCCGCGAGCCTAACGGCATCCTGTTCGAAATCGCCACCGACGGCCCCGGCTTCACCGCCGACGAACCGCTCGAAACCCTCGGCGAACGCCTCGCCCTCCCGCCCTTCCTCGAACCCCGCCGCGCCGAAATCGAAGCCGGCCTGAAGCCGATCTGACCCCTCTCGACCGCCGGCGGCTTTGTGGGCATATGACGTATCTCGGCCCGCGCCGAGATACGTCGAGGATGCCTGATGAGCAACGCTACCCTGGCCGCAGCGCCCCCGCATCGCCTTGACCTGCAGGGGACAGCGCGCACCTTGCTGCTGCTGATACTCCTGGCCTTACTCGGAACGGCTCTGCGATACGGCGCCTTCCTGCTGGTCAGGGGCGGCGACTTCAATTCGTTCCTCGACGCGATGTGTCAGTTCGATTGCGGCTGGTACCGGGGCCTTGCGCTCAATGGCTACGCAACCGGGATCGCAACCAGCAACTGGGCTGGCCAGACCAACTGGGCGTTCTTCCCGGCCTACCCCCTGCTGGCGGGGACACTGACGCGACTGACTGGCTTCAGCTGGACCCTGGCCGCCGGCCTTGTATCCACAGTGGCGCTGCTCGCAGCTGCTGCATTGAGCGCCCCGGTCTTTGGGGCCAATCGCCGAGCCTTCTGGCTATTCGCGTTCCTGCTGCTGGTTGGCCCCTTCGGCTGGTTCGCCACGGCGACCTATTCGGAGTCCCTGTTCATCCTGTTGACTGTGCTGGGCTTCCTCGCACTGCATCGCTCAGGCTACGTGACGGCCGGCCTCTGGGGCGCCCTGCTTTCTGCGACACGCGTGACCGGCGTCCTCTTCGCTGTTGCAATCGCAGTTCAAGCCGCGGTCGATTACAGGCGTAGCGGCACCTCCTGGCAAGAGCTGCCGCGACGCCTGTTGGCCGATCGTCGCCTTTGGCTGAGCCTGCTGTTAGTGCCTCTCGGCCTCCTCGCCTACATGGTGTACCTGCGGTTCACAGTCGGTGATGGATTGGCCTTTGCCCGTATTCAGCAGACCTGGTTTCGCAGTCTCCAGAACCCCTTTGCGGTGTGGTGGGGCGTGGTCTCCAACGGTTGGCCTTTAAAGCCCGGCTGGGGCCTGCTAAACACACTTGCGCTGTTGGTTGCGCTGGCGACTTGGTTGATTATCGGCATGGCGCGGGCCGGGCGCGTCGCGATGGCCGCGTTCTGCCTTGCCGCGCTGCTTCTCTCCGTCGGCTCCGGCCTGGGTTCTTCGCTGAGGTTCATCGGCGGTTTGGCACCTGTGACGATCTTCCTCGCTGAAGCCCTTGCCAGCCGGCGCTGGCTGACATGGGCAACTATCCCTGTGGGTCTCGTGCTCGGCGCGGCGTTTGCTGCCGACTGGATGCTCGGGGATACCCTGCTCGCATGAACCGCTTCCTCCCGATCCTCGGCATCGCCACAATCCTCATCGCCGAAGCGGCGGCCTTCGCCTACGCGATCATCCCCGTTGTTTCGCCAACCTATCGCGCCGTCCTCATCGACCGCACCACCGCCTGCATCCCAAAACCGGCTTCCGGAACATTCAGGTCCGGCCCACCGATTGTCCTCGACCGCTCAGGAGACCGTGCTGCCTTCGATGCGCTCAATGTCTGCGGTTTTGCCGACCCGCGCTCCGATGGTACAGCAACGATCGGACCTGAAGCCCGTCTCCGCCTCCGGCACAGCACGCCAGTCACCCTCACCATCGAGGCCCGCTCAGTTTCGGACGGTCCGCGCATCGTTAACGTCGCCGGTCGCCGGATCGAAGTGCCGCAGGATTTCACCGCTGTCACTGTGCCCCTCGCTGCGCCACCAGACGGTGTCACGGAACTCGAACTTCGGACCGAAACGCCGGAGGGCACCACGGGTGCACGTTGGAGGGGCATACTGATCCGCTCGCTCCGCATTGATGCCGCACAATAGTGCGAGCGCGGCCCCGTCAGCATGGGGACCGCGCTCTAGGCGCTACGGGGGGCTTGCAGCGCTGTTCTAGTTGACGGGAACGGCCTCCGGTACGGGGGCGGCTTCGGGTACGGGAACCGTCTCGGGCTCCGGAACCACCGCCGGCACCGGGGCGACCTCGACCGCCTCGACCGGCGGTATGGCGACCACGTTGGGCCGCAGCACTGCTGCCATGTCGATCAGGCCCATGAACTCCGCCCGGTAGCCGGCCTCGTCCTCGCCGCGGGCGCCCTGCGCCAGCTTGCGGATATCGGCCCAGGCCATGTCACCGTAGGCCGAACCCTTGAGCTTCTGCCCGAAGGCTGCCACTGCGGCCGCCCAGCGATCGTCGGCGCTGGCCGCTTCGAGGCTGTCGACCGCGAAGTCCTTGCCGATCGGCACCTCGATCAGCTTCGACGTGTCCGAATCCGGCTCCTTGTAACGCAGCTTGAGGAAGCCGAACTCCGTTGCTGCAGCAGCATCCGGCGTCGCCGCCGCATCGGTTTCGTAGCGCAGCGGATCGTTCAGCTCCGCCCCCGAGCCGACGGGCGTGATCTCGTAGAGCGCCGTCACCGTGGTGCCCGCCCCGACATCGCCCGCGTCGACCTTGTCGTTGTTGAAATCCTCGCGGTTCAGCGCCCGGGTCTCGTAGCCGATCAGCCGGTACTCGCTGACCACGGCCGGGTTGAACTCCACCTGGATCTTCACGTCCTTGGCGATGGTGTCGAGCGTGCCGCCGGCATCCGCCACCAGCACCTTCTGGGCTTCCTTGAAGCTGTCGATATAGCTCGCGTTGCCATTGCCGTTCTGGGCCAGCGCCTGCATCGTGTCGTCGCCGAGATTGCCCGAGCCGAAGCCCAGCACCGACAGGAACACCCCGCCGTCGCGCTTGTTCTTGATGTAGGTCTTGAGGTCCTCGGGGTCGTCGATGCCGACATTGAAGTCGCCATCGGTCGCGAGGATCACCCGGTTCACCCCACCCGTCACCTTGTGCTGTTCGGCCAGCTGGTAGGCGAGCTCGATCCCCGCCGCCCCGGCCGTCGAGCCGCCCGCCGACAGGTTGTCCAGCGCCGACAGGATCTTCGTCTTGTCCGATCCCCTGGTCGGCTCGAGCACCACGCCGGCTGACCCCGCATAGGCGACGATCGAAACCGTGTCGTTCTCGCCCAGTTGGTCGACCAACAGCCCGAAGGCGCGCTTCAGCAGTGGCAGCTTGTCCGGCTGGTCCATCGAACCCGACGTATCGAGCAGGAACACCAGGTTCGAGGCCTTGTCCTCGGTCACCGGCGGCACATAGCCCTTGATGCCGATCTGCACGAGCTGCGTCTTGTCGTTCCACGGGGTCGGATACACCGAAACCGTCGGCTTGAACGGCGTCGCGGCATCGGTCGCGGCCGGATAGTCGTAGCTGAAATAGTTGACCAGCTCCTCGATCCGTACCGCATCGGGCTCCGGCACCCAGCCCTCGTTCAGGGCCCGCCGCACATAAGAATATGCGGCCGTATCGACATCGATCGAAAAGGTCGAAACCGGCTCGTTCTTGACGATTTTCACCGGACTCTCGGTGAACTTCGCAAACTCGTCCCCCGACGGATCGGTCGGTGCCGCCATCATCGGCTCCGCCGGCGCCGCTTCCATCATGGGCTGGATACCCGCCGACATCTGCTGCTGCGCGCCACCAGGCTGCGCCAGCGTCCGCATCATCGGCTTGCTGGCCGCCTCGGCATCGGCAATTGGCGCGGGGACAATGAGGTCGTACATCGGCTCGTCGTCCCCCGGCGCCGCGCTATTGGCCGCCAAATCGGCAGCACCGAGCACAGCTTCCGGCGTCTCAACCGACGCCGTCCCATTGGCCAGCACCTCGACCGTCTTTTCCTCGGTCGCAGCCACGCCTACTTCGCCCCCCAGCGTCGGCATCGGCTCAGCCGTGACCGTAACCGGCGGCACGCCGATCGGCGTGATCGCGGTGGAGGTATAGAGCTGATAGCCGATGGGCAGGAGCAGCAGCGCAACAGCGGCGGTGCCCAGCCCGTAAGTCAGACGGTTATCCATCGTCCAGTTCCTTTTCGCATTGGCGAAGACGGAACTGAGACGGTTGATCAGCGGACTTCCTTGGGTGGCGTGCTTCTGCTCGGCATCGAACGCCAGCATCGCGGCGTCGAGCGCCTGGTTGCGCCGCGCCGCGTTGGGCACGGGTGTCCGCTGCGCACCGAGCGCCGAAAGCTTGTTGTCGAAGTCGTCGTGGTTGCTCATAGGAGCCCCCTCAGGGTCTTTTTTGCCTCGTGGACGTGCCAGGAGACTGTCGCCTCCTTGCACCCCATGATCACGCCGGCTTCGGCGTGGCTCATCCCCTCCGCGTAAACGAGCAGCACTGCATCCCGTTGCTGGTCGGGAAGTCTGCGCACTGCATTCCAGAGTTCCTTGGCCGCCGCCGAGTCCTCCTGTTCGGGCAGGAACTCGTCGGGCGCCACCTCCGCATAGCGGTCGACATTGCGCCCGCGCCGGCTCCTCGCCCGCTGCATGTCGCGCACCGCATTGAGCGTCACGCGATAAAGCCAGCTGGTGAAGGCCGAACGGCCATCGAAACTCCTGAGGATGCTCGCGAGCTTGACGCACACATCCTGCGCCACGTCCTCGGCATCCGATACCTTGCCGCACCATTTGCACGCGGTGCGGAAGATGAAATCGTAGTGCCGCTCGACCAGTTGGCCGAACGCACGCCGATCCCCGCCGATCGCCTTCGCGATCAGCGCCTCGTCGGCCACGCGCGGCGGCTCTGCCACCTTGGTGTCAATAAACTGCGGCATCAGGGCAAAGGACCGTTGCACCAGATTTGAACTCTCGCGCGGCATTCTAACGATGAGACGGCGCGTGTGCTGAAGTCCTTGGGGTGATGCACCAGCTTTTTTCACTGATGGCGTCGGGGTCCGAACCGCGGCAATTCCCACCCTTGCCCGCACTCGCGGCCCGCGCTACTCCAACCCCATGTCCACCGAGCCCCCGAAACCACCCGACAGCCCCTGGCGCCTCAACACGTCGCGGATCGTCCTGCTCGTCCTCGGCGTGCTGATCGTGCTGATCCTCATTTCCTCCCTGATGGGTGGCATGACCAACTACCAGCAGCTCAGGGAAGGCGCGCAGGAGCAGAAGGCCCAGCCGACCGCTCCCGCCGACCCGGCCCCGGCCAACTAGCCTCAGGACTGATCGATCCAGCAACCCGATCGCTGCGGCGATACAGGGCAGGACAAAAATCTTCGCCTTCGTGTTAAATATACTAGACACAGAGTTAGAAATGATCGATATGACGTGCACGAACTTGTACATGGAGCGCGTCACATGTCCTTCCGCGAGAAGACCGCCTGGATCGCCGTCGTCACCACGCTGGTAGTCTGGGGCTACTATTTTTCCGAGGTCTGGCGTGGCATCGAGGCGCGCGCGCTCGACGGGCAGGCGCTTTGGACACTGTTCCTCGTCTCCATGGGGATCACCGTCGTGCTGATGCTCGGCCTGAACCTGCTCGCCTCCCGCCGCCGGCTGAAGGATTTCGGCGCCAGTCCCGACGAGCTGGAAAGGCAGATGGAGGGCAGCGCCGCCCGGATCACCAAGCCGGTGTTCGAATGGGCGGTCCTTGGTATCTCGGCGTCGGCCCTGCTCTGGGGGCGGGATTTTGCGGCCGGCTTTCCGGCCGATCCGGTCGGGAGCTTCGCCATCGTCATGGCCAACGCGCTGCTGCTGGCGGCCGTCGCGACCAATGTGCTGGTCGAGATCATCATCATCATCCGCTTCCGGGTACTGGGCTGATGGCCGCGCCGCCGATTTCCAACACCATCCGCCGGCTGCGCTTCGATCATGACGAGATGACGCAGCAGGACCTCGCCGATCGCATCGGCATGACCCGGCAGACCATCGCCGCCATCGAGCAGAACAAATACTCGCCGTCGCTGGAAGCAGCGTTCCGCATCGCCGAAGTGTTCGGCGTACCGATCGGCGAGGTCTTCCAGTGGAAGGCCGGCCCGCCCAAGGGCTGACGGCCGACCCAACTCAACACCGAAACTGAATCCCGCACCCCTTGAAGGAGGATGCCATGAGAGCTGCTGTCTACACCAAATACGGCCCCCCCAATGTCGTTTCCATCCAGCAGGTGCCCCGGCCCGTACCAGGCGCCCGCGACGTTCTCGTCCGTCAGGCGGCGAGTTCGATCACCTCGGGCGATGCGCGGCTGCGGGCGTTCAACCTGCCAAAGCCGTTCGGAATTCCCGGGCGGCTGGCGCTCGGCATCTTCGGGCCGCGCAAGCAGGTGCTGGGCGTCGAGTTCGCCGGTACGGTCGAGGCGGTCGGCAGCGCAGTGACGAAGTTCAGGCCAGGCGACCGGGTGTTCGGCATCGACGTGTTTGGCTGTCACGCCGAGTACAAGCTGGTGCGCGAGAACGAGTGCATCGCCCTGATGCCGGAGACGCTCTCGTTCGAGGATGCCGCTGGCGTGCCGTTCGGCGGCGTCACCGCGCTGGACTTTCTCAACCGGGCCAGGATCAAGCCGGGACAGAAGGTGCTGATCAACGGCGCCTCGGGCTGCGTCGGCGCCTACGCCGTGCAATTGGCCAGGCACTTCGGCGCCGAGGTCACGGGCGTCTGCAGCGCCGGAAATGCCGGGCTGGTGCGCTCGCTCGGAGCGAGCCGGGTGATCGACTATGCCACGACCGATTTCGCAAAAGAGCCCATGGCCTACGATCTGGTGATGGATACGGTCGGCAACGCCCCCTTCGCCCGCTGCGAACCCGTCCTCGCGCCGACTGGCGCCCTGCTGGCCGTGCTCGGCGTCCCCGAGGACCTGTTCCGTCGGCCCAGGGATGGCCGGCGCCTCATCGGCGGCACGTCGGCCGAACGGCCGGAAGACCTGCACCTCTTGGCCGACCTGCTGGCGGCCGGCACCATCCGGGCGGTGGTCGACCGCGTCTATCCGTTCGACCAGATCCGGGACGCCTACACCTATGTCGACAGCGGTCGCAAACGCGGAGCCGTGGTGCTGACGATCCAGAACCTGATCGCCGCTCAACCGAAGTCGGGGTGAAAAGTCGTCGTCCCTCGTCGAAGGCGCCGTGGAACAGACGGCCCGGCCGGTCCAGCCGGCTAGGGCTGCCAGGACAGCCGCAGCGCCTCGACATAGGGGCCGCTGCCGGTCTTGACGAACCAGGATTGCCGGATGTCCCAGGCGGCCTCAAGTCGCCCGGCCATCTCCGGATTGTACCATAGGTCGAACCCCGCCGCCGGATAGAATGTCAGTTCCCCTGCATACAGTTCGCCGCCAGCCACCAGGAAATCGACGCGTACATAGTCAAGCCCAGCGGCCAGTTGGGGCGCCAGGCTGGCCGCAGCGCGCCCCAGTTGGCCTATGGTCTCCGACCAGGGGAGCCGGGCCTCGTACCCCGCCCCCCAGCCATCGATCTGGCGCCCTCCGGCATCCAGCGTCAGGGAGTTCCCGCTGGATTTGTCGACCACCCACAGGTGCGTCAGAACGCCGTTGCAGACGTGAACCTTGATGTCGGTCGGCAGTCCGTCGCCTCCGAGTTCGAGCAGTTCCTCAGCCAGCAGCTTCGGCTCGATCGACCAGTAGCCCCACTCTTCGCGCCGCCGTCCCCGCCTCAGCCACCCGCGCATCGTGCGGACGGCCTCCTCGCGAGATGGCACCCCGCCTCGAATGACGAGGTTGGTGCTGCTGCCCTTGTTGAACTTCAGCATGGCGTCCCCAGCCAGCACGTCATGCGGCGCAGCATCTGGGTCGGTGCCGATCCACAGCAAGCGGGCCTGCGGCAACTGCGGGCAACGCTCCGCGATCGCCGCCTTCGCCGCTACCTTGTCGGACAGGGTGGCAAACTCCGGGTTGTGGTCGAAGATCTTCCGCCACAACATCCGCTCGTTGTGCGTCCTCGGCCAGGCGGCATCCGGCCAGTATCCCATCCGTCGGAGAAAACGCAGCATCATGGGCAGGTGACGCGCGGTCATCCACCTTCTCATGGCAGGGATAACCTCGGGAACGGCCACCTTTGCTGCGGCCGATCCCACTCAGGCCACCAGCGCCTGCGGCACGGCTTCGGCGATGAAGCCGCCGCCCAGCACTTCGGTGGTCTCGCTGTCATCGGCGTAGAACACGCAGGCCTGTCCCGGCGAAATGCCGTACTCGCCGGCGAACAGCGTGACGAACACCTCGCCGCCCGCCATGTGCACCGCACCCGACTGCGGCGGCCGCGTCGAGCGCACCTTGACCTCGATCGGCATGCCGTTGCCGGCGGCGAGCGACGCCAGCGCCTGCTCGCCAAGCC
>CAMDAL010000005.1 GCA_945888565.1 Devosia equisanguinis
GACATTGCTAGCGCCGTATCGACGTGATGGCTTCATAGACCATGACGCCGGGGGACTGAACCGTGTTTGATAAGACGCCATGCCGCAGCAGATCGTAAGCCTGTGGATTGGCGGCGGCCTTGGCACGATCGAGCGGCTGAGCCTGCGCTCGTTCGTGGCGCACGGGCATCCGGTGGCGCTCTACAGCTATTCCGAGGTGACGGGCGTGCCGCCGGGAGTGGAGCGGCGCGATGCCGCCGGCGTGCTGCCCGAGGCGATGGCGATGCGGCTGCGCTACGCCAACGGCTCGTTCGCGCTGTTCTCGAACATGTTCCGGATGGAGTTGCAGCGGCGCGGGCTCGGCCTGTGGGTGGATGCCGACGTGGTGGCAATGCGCGAGCTGGATATTGACGGGCCGTTCGTGGTGGGGCGCGAGTCGGACCGGTTTCTCAACGGCGCGATCCTGAAGCTCGCGCCCGATTCGCCGGTGCTGCGCGATTGGCTCACGATGGCGGGGAGCGGCCGGGTGCCGCCGTGGCTGCCGTTCCATCGGGCGCCGAAGGCGTGGGTGAAACAGGCGTTCGGGGCATCGATCCATCCGTCGGAACTGCCGTTCGGGACGTTCGGGCCCAAGTCGATCACGGCGCTGGCGGCGCGGCATGGGCTGACGGACAAGGCGCAGCCGGAGCCGGTGTTCTATCCGCTGCATCCGCGGCAGGCGGAGCGGCTGTACGATCCGACGCTGCGGCTCGACGATATCGTGACGGCGGAGACGCGGACGATCCACCTGTGGAACGAGAAGCTCGGGGCGCTGAAAAAGACGGTGCCGCCGGAGGGCTCGATCCTCGCCGAACTGATCAGGCGCTATCCGGAGTAGCGAGGAACGGCACGAGATCGGGGTCGCGGGCGGTCAGGGTTTCCAGCGTTGTGGTGGCGAGATCGCGGGCGGCGCGGGCTCGGGCGGCGACGATGCGGTCGCGGTCGGGGGCCGGGAGGCCATTGGCGGCGAGCCAGCCGCCGAAGCCGGGAGCTGTCGCGGAGGCGAGGCCCGCGGTTCCGATCACTGCGTGGTCGGCCCTGAGGGCGGCGAGGCGGCGGGCGTAGCGGCTCTGCGGATTGTCGGCGAGATCGTAGTTGGAAAAGCCGAACTCGGGCTTCAGGTGCTTGAGGTGCCAGTAGGCGAAACCACGGAAGCGACGCGACATGCCGGGATGCTGCAGGCGCTCGAAGCGGCGATCGTGCACGAAGTAGGTGTCGGGGCGGACCGGGAAAATCCAATGGTCGCCGGAGCCGGCGAAGGGCTCGCGGGCGAGGATGCCGAGGCGTCCGGTCGTGTCGCGGGCGAGGTTGAGGCCGGAGAAGCAGGCGAGTTCGCCCTGCCCGGCCCGGCCGGCGCGGACATCGGCGGCGAGATGGGCGGTGGCATCGCCCATGGCCACATGGTCGTCATCGAGCTTGGTGGCGTGGGTGTAGCGGGTACGGCTGAGGGCGAAGTTGTAGTAGTTGACGAGGCTCTGCGGATGGTCGGGAGCGGTGGTCTTGTGGCCGTCGCTGCCGGGCGGGAAGACGCTGGGGAGATAGTGCCAGACCCGGAGCCGGTCGCCGAACTCCTGCGCCAGGCGCGACAGGATTTCAGGCGTTTCGTCGGTGCAACGGTTGTAGACGGCGACGATCTCGTCGTAGTGGCCGATATGGCTGCGGATGGCGGCTTCGAGCGAGTAAGCGCCATCGCGGATGCGCATGAAGGCGCTGATGCCGGGGCGGCGGTCGCCGACCTTCAGGTCGCTGGGAGCGAAGCGGTAGCCTTCTACGGTGGTGGCGCTCATTGGCGTAGAATTTGACTCACATTCGGCCGAACTATAGCAGACCGCGCCATACCGATTGCAGACCGGCCCGGAACCGAGGCACACCCTGAAGCACTCTGACGCAACTCCCCATAGCGATTCATCCCTGGCGGGCATAGTCCCGCAGGCGGTGCGATGGACACTGGTGGTGATCGCGGTGGCGACGATGTTGCGGCTGGCGGTGGCGGCGCTGCTGCCGCTGGGCGAGGACGAGGCCTATGCCATCGGCATCGCCCGGCAGTTTTCACTGAGCTACTATGACCACCCGCCGCTGCATTTCTGGCTCGTAGGGGGCTGGGCGAAGCTGTGGGGCGATGAGAGCGTGTGGCTGCTGCGGCTTCCCTTCGTGGCACTGGCGGCACTGTCGTCGTGGCTGATCTTCGGGCTGACTCGGCGGTTGTTCGGGGACCCGGCGGCGGTCTGGGCGGTCGTGCTGTTCAACGTCGCGCCGGTGTTCGGGGTGGCGCATGGGACGCTGGTGCTGCCCGACGGGCCGCTGCTGGCGGCGAGCCTCGGCGTAGCGGTGGTGCTGGCGCGGATCGTGTCCGTCGACGATGGATCGCCACAGCTCGGCCGGTGGGCGCTTGCCGGAGGGCTGGCGGGGCTGGCGCTGCTATCGAAGTATCATGGCGTGCTGCTGGTTGCCGGGGTGCTCGGCTTCCTGATGACGACGCGACACAGGCGATGGCTGGCGACGCCGGGACCGTGGCTGGCAGCGGCCATTGCTGCGGTGATGTTCACGCCGGTGATCGCGTGGAACTGGCAGAACGACTGGGCCTCGTTCGCCTTTCAGGCGGGGCGCGGCGATGGCGATGGGTTCAAGCTGCTTGGGCTGGTGCAGTCGCTAACCGGACAAGCCGCGTACCTCGTGCCGTGGTTTCTTGTGGCCTTGGCGATCGTGTGGGTGCGGGCACTGCTCGGCGGCCCGAAGCGCGAGGGGCGGTGGCTGCTGGCCTGCCTCGCGACGCTGCCGATCGTGATCTTCACCGCGCTGACGCTGCGAAACCCCGGGCTGCCGCACTGGCCGATGCCGGGCTGGTTGTTCGTTCTGCCGCTGCTGGGCGAGGCGCTGGCCGGGCTGCGGTCGTGGCTCAGGGCGGCGAGTCGCGCGGTCGTGGCTTTGACGGCGGTGGCAGTGGTCGGGCTCGTCGGGCTCGGGATTGCGCAGGCGCGGTGGGGGGTGCTCGACCTGCAGCCGGACCCGACGGCGCTGCTGCAGCCCTGGGACGAGCTCAAGGGACAACTGGAGGCACGCGGGCTGCCGGCGGATGGGCGGACCTTCATCGCCTCGCGCAACTGGCGGCGCGCAGGGCAGCTCAACACGCTGTTCGGCAAGGATGTACCGGTGCTGTGCCTGTGTCGCGACGGGAAGCACTTCGCTTACGCCAATCCGCCCGCCAACTACGCGGGCTGGACTGGCATCCTGATCGACGTGCCTGGCGCGCTGCGGGACTCCGAGCCGCTGACGGGCTGGTTCGCCAGCCTGACGCCGGCCGAGGATGTCAGCCTGACCAAGGCGGGTAAGGTGATGTACGGGCTCGTCCTGCGCGTCGGCACAGGCTTCCGGCCCTAGGCTTCGGGCGCCGACTCGACCTGGCCCACCATGCGTGAGGCGCGGCGGCTGAGCGTGGCGACGGGCTTCCAGCGGCGATGCATCCAGAGCCAGTGGCCGGGGCGGGCGCGGACCTCGCCCTCGACGAAACGGTTGAGCTCGGCGGTCATTTGCACGACATCGCCGTCGTCGTTGCCGGTGTGGGGGTAGAGCAGCGCGGGGTAGAAGATCACCTCGAAATGCGAGCCTTCGCCCCGGCGGACCGACATGGGCAGCACGGGAATGTCGAGCTTGCCGGCCAGGGTCGCGGGGGCGTGGGTGGTCATGGCGTCCTTGCCGAACAGCGGCACCGGGATGCCTTCGGCCAGGTGCTGGTCGATCAGCATCACCACCGGTTCGCCCTGCCGCAGGGCGGAAAAGAGCTGGCGAGTACCCTCAGAGCCTTTCGGGATCTGCCGGTGAGTGCCCATGCCGGCACGCTTCTTCTCGATCCACTCGGCGACCCAAGGGTTGTTGGGCGGCCGGGTGACAGCGGAGAAGGGCACCTTGAGGTGGTGCAGCGCGATGCCGACGATCTCCCAATTGGAGAAGTGGCCGGTGGCGATGATCATGCCCTTGTTCAGGGCGCGGGCCGCATCGAGGTGCTCGAGGCCGGTCACGGTGAAACGGGGCCAGGCGTCGGGCGCGACGAAGCGATCGAGCAGGGCGATCTCGGCGATGATGCGGCCGAGATTCTCATAGCTCGCGGTGAGCATCGAGCGGACTTCGGCGTCGTCGAGCTGGGGATAGGCGGTGCGGAGGGTTTCGATGGTGGCCCGACTGTTGCGGCCGAGAGGGGCCAGCACCGAGCGGCCAAACCAGGCGCCGATGGCCGTGGCACGATCGATTCCGAACGGTCGGAGCAGGCAGCTCAGCCCGAACAGCACGCCGGCGTCGAGCCGGTAGCGCTGGCGCTTCCAGAAACCAACCTGACGTTCAGCGGCCATCAGCGGCCCTTGAGGCCGTTGCGCTCGAAGGCCTGGTGCGCCGCCTCGGCGTTGGCGTAAGGCTCCTGCCGGTCGACGTTCCAGTAGGTGAGTTCGTCGAGCGGGATCGGTACCCCGGTGATGGCGCAGCGCACGAAGCTGCCGGGGCGGACCACCAGGTAATCTGCGTCGAGATAGCGGAGCTGCGCCTCGGAGGGGGAGAAACTCTTGTCGAATATATTCACCTGAAACTCCCGTCCTGCGCTGCTGGGCAGCATATAGGCCAGCCGGTAGCGAATGCAAACCAGCCGAGAGACTGACGGCATTCTGAACGCTCCGCTGGGCGGCGGTTCAGCCTCACGGTCCTAGCGTGACTTTGCTGGGGCGAAGCGGTGCCCCGATCCTTGAGGGGCTAAAATGATCAAATCCATTCTCGGCGCCGTGGTGCTGGGCTCGATGCTGGCAGGCGGCGTGGCCGTCGCGGCAGAAACATACGATCTGGGCGGCGCAGCGATCGGCGTGCCGAGCGTCGTCTGGTACAAGCCGGGCGGCAATGACGCCGTGGCGGTCTTCGTGCGCGGCAAGGACGGGCTCATGTATGCCCAGGTCGGCGACGGCGAAGGCGGCGGCTGGACCGGCTGGGCGCCGATCGGCGACCTCAATCTGAAATCGGACCCGGCCTGCGTCGCCACCAGCACATCGGTGATCGACTGCGTGGCGATGGGGCCGAACAACAACATCTACCGTACCCGGCATAACGCCAAGGCCTTCACCTGGAGTAAGTGGGAGAACCTCGGTGGCTACGGGACCGGGGCGCCAGGGATTGCGCGGACGGTGAACGAAGACGGCGACGTGATGCTCGACGTGTTCGTATCCGGCCCCAACAACCTGCTGTTCCTAAACGCTTTCGATGGCGACGAGTGGAGCGACTGGCAGAACCTCGACGTGTCGGTCGGCGGCGCGGTTGCCTGCACCGACATCCTCGTGGTGGGGGCTCATTGCTACGACACGTCGGGTGGCTCGGCTGTGCAGTTCTCGGACCTCACCCGCACCAGTGGCGACGACGTGCTGATCGCCGACCTCGGCGGGCAGGTAAACGGCAAGGCGGCGCCAGTGGTGAGCGGCAAGAAGGGCAATAACCTGCATGTGTTCGTGAACGGCCCGGGCAAGCGGCTTTGGGTGAAGAGCTGGAACGGGCAGTTCTCGGACTGGACGCAGTTGCCGGTGGCGCTCGGTTCGGGCGCGCCGGGATGCGGGATCAAGAAGTCCGGCGGAGACGTGTGGTGCGCCGTGGTGGATGGCGGCAATGGGCCGGTGACGGCGGTGTGGATCGGCGAGGACGAGCTTTGAGCTGATCCGGCCTGGTGGGTTTGAAGGGGCGGCGGTTGCCGCCCTTTCTGTCTCTAGAACAGGCTGGTCTGTTCGGCGACGTCCGGGGTGGCCCTCGGCCGGCGCCTTGGTACCGGGCCGCCGCCGATGGTGGCGGGAAGCGTGCCATCGGAGAGCATGAGGTGGACCTGGTCGCCGGGTTTTACCTGGCCGGTTTCCCGAACGATGTGGCCGTCGTCGTCAGTGACGACGGCGAAGCCGCGGGCGAGGACGTTCTGATAGCTGACGGTGGCCAGCAGGTTGCCGGTGGCGAGAAGGCGTTGGCGGCGGGTGTCGAGGATGCGGGCGATGGTGGGCGGCAGGCGCAGCGCCAGGGGTTGCAGGCGGCTGCGGGAGTGACGGATTTCGGCGTGCAGCGCCTGGGGAGACAGGCGGGCGGAGGCGGTGGCGAACGCGGCGCGGCGGCGTTCGAGGATGCGCGTGACGGAGGCATCCGCCCGGCGGCCGGCCTCGGTGAGGCGGGTGTCGAGTTCGCGGGTGCGCTGGCGGAGGAGTTGCAGGGTGAGGCGCGGGGCGGTGCGGCCAAGATCGATGCGCTTCTTCTGGCCGGCATGGCGGAGGGCGGTGTCGAGGTTTGACGCGGCGTGGTCGAGGCGCTGGCGGGCGGTCGAGAGCAGGTTCTCGGGGCGCGGCAGGCCGGCGCTGGCGGCGCGGTAGCGGTCGCGGGCGTTCTGCGAGATGCGACGGGCGGCATGGCGCTCGCGGCTGCCCAGGTCGTCCACATAAGCGATGAGCTCGGAGCGGACGGGGACGGCGGCTTCGGCGGCGGCGGTTGGGGTGGGCGCGCGCCAGTCGGAAGCGTAGTCGACCAACGTGGTGTCGGTCTCATGGCCGACCGCGGTGATGGTCGGGATGTCGCTCTGTGCGACGGCGCGAACGACGATCTCCTCGTTGAAGCCCCACAGGTCCTCGATCGAGCCGCCGCCGCGGGCGACGATCAGCACGTCGGGGCGCGGGATCGGGCCATCGGGCGTGAAGCGGTTGAAGCCTTCGATGGCGGCGGAAACCTCGGCGGCGGCAGTCTCGCCCTGTACGCGGACCGGCCAGACGATGACGTGGCTGGGGAAGCGGTCGGCAATGCGGTGGAGGATATCGCGGATGACCGCGCCGGTCGGCGAGGTGATGACGCCGATGGTGCGCGGCAGATAGGGCAGTTCGCGCTTGCGCTCGGTGGCGAACAGGCCCTCGGCGGCGAGCTTCCTGCGACGGTCCTCGAGCAGCGCCATCAGGGCGCCGGCGCCGGCCGGTTCGATCTGCTCGATGACGATCTGGTACTTCGAGGAGCGCGGGAAGGTGGTGAGGCGGCCCGTCGCGATGATCTCGAGGCCTTCCTGCGGCTTGAACTTCAGGCGCGCGAAGCTGGTCTTCCAGACCACAGCGTCGAGCGCGGCGTTCTCGTCCTTGAGGGTGAAGTAGGCGTGGCCGGAGGAGTGGACGCCGCGGAAGCCGGAGATCTCGCCGCGGACGCGGACATGGCCGAACTCGTCCTCGACGGTGCGCTTCACCGCGTTGGCGATTTCGGAGACGGTGAACTCGGCGGCGTTGGTGAAGGGCGCGGACATGGGTGACAGGTGCGGCACGGGGGCGAGTCCGTCAAGTCTGGTGACGGACGGCGGGGGATGCTAGAGGGGCGCCGGGCTCTGGCGACGAGGACTTCCATGCGCATTCTGGTGATCGGGTCGGGTGGGCGCGAGCATGCGCTGGCGTGGGGGATTGCGAAATCGCCGGAGTGCGAGACGCTGTTCGTGATGCCGGGGAATGGCGGGACGGAGACGTTTGCCAAGAACGTGGCGGTGGATATCACCGACCATGCGGCGGTGGTTGGCTTCGCGAAAGCCAATGCTGTGGATTTCGTGGTGGTCGGGCCGGATGCGCCGGCGGTGGCGGGTCTGGGCGATGACCTGCGGGCGGCGGGGCTGCTGTGCTTTTCGCCATCCAAGACGGCGGCACAGCTCGAAGGATCGAAGTCGTTCACCAAGGCGCTGTGCGACGAAGCAGGGGTGCCGACCGCGGGGTACGGGCACTTCGACAAAGAGGCGGATGCGCTCACCTATGTGCGGAAGCACGGCGCGCCGATCGTGATCAAGGCCGACGGGCTGGCGGCGGGCAAGGGCGTCACCGTGGCGACGACGCAGCCCGAGGCCGAGGATGCTGTCCATGACTGCTTCTCGGGGGCATTCGGCGCATCGGGGTCGAGCGTGGTGATCGAGGAATTTCTCGAGGGCGAGGAAGCCTCGGTGTTCGCGCTCTGCGACGGGACCGACGTGGTGCTGCTGCCGAGCGCTCAGGACCACAAGCGGGTGTGGGACGGCGATCGCGGGCCGAATACCGGCGGCATGGGCGCCTACTCCCCTGCCCCGGTGATGACCGACGAGATGACGGCGCGGGTGCGCGACGAGATCATCCTGCCGTCGGTGCGACGGATGGCGGAGCGGGGGACGCCGTTCACCGGCGTGCTGTTCGCGGGGATCATGGTGACGGACAAAGGGCCGAAGCTGATCGAGTACAACGTGCGGTTCGGCGACCCGGAGTGCCAAGTGCTGATGCTGCGGCTGAAGTCGGACCTGCTGGAACTGCTGGTGGCGACGGCAAAGGGTGAACTGGCGTCCGCTACCCCCGTCTTCAGCGACGAGGTGGCGCTGACCGTGGTGGTGGCGACGAAGGGCTATCCGGTCGAGGTGCCCAAGGGCAGCGAAATCCGCGGAGCGGAGGGGCTCGACGGTCCCGGGCTGATGGTGTTCCACGCCGGCACGCAGCGGCGCGACGGCAGGCTGTTGGCCAATGGCGGGCGAGTGCTGAACGTGACGGCGCTCGGCCGTACAGTGGCCGAAGCGCAGGCCCGCGCCTATGCCGCGGTCGACCAGATCGACTGGCCGGAGGGGTTCTGCCGGCGCGATATCGGCTGGCGCGCGGTTGAGCGCGAACACGTACGTTAACTCCACGCGCATCTATGGAACGCACGGGGCCGTGAAGGGCTTATAAAGGGACCGAGCCTAACCTGCGTCCTTGCCGTGAAACATCAGCTTCCAGTGCCTGCTCCGATGACGCCGCTGCAAAGGCGGGGCCTCGAGACTGTGCAAAAGCTCAGGGGTGAATATGTCGAGGTGCCGCGCGAGCGCGGCAGTGACCCGAAGATCGGGGTGGCGCTCGGCGGCGGATCGGCGCGGGGCCTCACCCACATTCCCTTCATCGAGGCGATCGACGAGCTGGGCCTCAAGCCGCATGTGATCGCGGGCACTTCGATCGGCGCGCTGATCGGTTCGGGCTGGGCCAACGGACAGAGCGGGGCGGAACTGCGCGAGCATGCGCTTTCGGCGCTGGGGACGCTGCGGATCATCACCGGGCGGCTGTGGGGAGCGCAGGTGCGCAACCTCGGCAACTTCTTCAACATGCAGCTCGATGCGCGCCGGGTGGTGGATGCGTTCCTGCCCGAGCCGTTCCCGGAGACGTTCGCCGAGCTGAAAACGCGGTTCTACGTGGTGGCGACGGACTTCCAGAGCTGGCACCAGGCGGTGTTCTCCGATGGTCCGTTGCGTGACGCGATCGCCGGGTCGATCGCCATACCGACGCTGTTCAAGCCGGTACCGTTCGCCAACCACCTGCTGGTCGATGGCGGCGTGGTGAACCCGTTGCCGCTCGACCAGGCGGCAGCCGATACGGACATTCTCGTCGGCATCGACGTGAACGGCGATCCGTCAGAGCAGCAGTTCCACAAGGCCAACCACAGCCCCGTCGATGTGTGGTTCGGCTCGGCGCAGATCATGATGCACTCGCTGACGGCGCACATGATGGCGGCCTATCCGCCCGACATCTATGTCCGGCCGCACCTTGGGAACTTTGCGGCGCACGAGTTCTGGCGGGTGCGCGAGATCCTGGCGCATGTCGAGAAGGACAAGGACAACCTGAAGCGGTCGCTGGAACGCAAGGTGGAGCAGTTCATCCGCGGCCAGGAACCGACGAACCGGGCGGAAGAGAGATAGGCGGGCGCCGAGCGCGCTGACGCCCCCTCCACCACGGGACGCCCTTTTCCGCTTCGCAGGGGAGGACGACCGGCTACCTCAGCGCCTTGAAAAACTCACGCAAGAGCTCTGATGCCCGACGCTCGCCGATGCCGGAGATGACCTCCGGGTGGTGGTGGCAGCTGGGGCTGTCGAACAGGTGGACGCCATTGTCGACGGCGCCAGCCTTAGGGTCGGCGGCGGCGTAGACGACGCGGCGGAGGCGGGCGTGGGCGATGGCGCCAGCGCACATGGCGCAGGGCTCGAGGGTGACGTACAGGTCGCAGCCATCGAGGCGGCCAGTGCCGCGGGTGGCGAGGGCGGCGCGGATGGCCTGCAGTTCGGCATGGGCGGTGGGATCGGCGAGCTGGCGCATGCGATTGCGCTCGGCGGCGAGGATGCGATCGCCCTCCATGATGACGGCGCCGACCGGGGCTTCACCGGCGGCGGCGGCTTCCGCGGCGAGATCGAGGGCGAGGTCCATGGGGCTGGGCATGAATGGGGCTTAGCATTTCGGGTGGTCAACGACCAGCGGATGGCCGCCTGCCGGCCTCCACTTGAAGGGGGAGGTGAAGAGGTGCGCGTGGCGCTAGGAGTGGCCTATATTGAGCGCTCAGGAGAATCGCCCTTGCCCATCCGTCAGCTTCCCGAAGACCTGATCAACCGGATCGCCGCCGGCGAAGTGGTGGAGCGGCCAGCCAGCGTGATCAAGGAGCTGGTCGAGAACGCGGTTGATGCGGGAGCGCGGCGGATCGCGATCACGACGGCAGGCGGCGGCATCGGCCTCATGCGTATCGAGGACGATGGCGTGGGGATGGATGAGGCGGATTTGCTGCTCTCGGTGGAGCGACACGCGACATCCAAGCTCGCCGATGGCGGGCTCGATGATATCCGGACGCTGGGGTTTCGCGGCGAGGCGCTGGCGTCGATCGGGTCGGTGGCGGAGCTGACGATCTCGACGCGGCAGGCCGACGCGGAAACCGGGGTGCGGCTTGCTGTGCGGCACGGCGCGAAGTCGCGGGTGGTGCCGGTGGCGATGAACCGGGGCACCATCGTCGAGGTGCGGGAGCTGTTCGCCAACGTGCCGGCGCGGCGGAAATTCCTCAAGTCGGAGCGGGCGGAAGCGTCGGCGATCACCGATACGGTAAAGCGGCTGGCGATGGCCAATCCGGACGTGCACTTCGTGCTGGATGGCGCAGACCGCTCGGCCAGCAACTGGCCGGGGCGCAACGGCGACGGGGCGCTCCGGGCGCGGCTCGGTGACGTGATGGGGGCGGAGTTCGGCGAGAATGCCGTGACGCTGGCGATGGCGCGGCACGGGATGGTGGTGACGGGGCTCGCCGGGCTGCCGACATTCACCAAGGCCAATTCGCTGAGCCAGTACTTCTTCGTTAACGGGCGTTCGGTGAAGGACAAGGTGCTGGTGGGCGCGGTGCGGGCGGCCTACGCGGACTTCGTGTTCCGCGACCGGTTTCCGGTGGTGGCGCTGTTCGTTGCCGTGGAGCCGGCAGACGTGGATGTGAACGTACACCCGGCGAAGGCGGAGCTGCGGTTTCGCGATGCCGGGGCGGTGCGCGGGGCAGTGATCCGGGCGATCGGGGAGGCATTGAGCGCGTCGGGGTATCGGGCGGCGAGTACGGTGGCCGAGGATGTGGTGGGGGCGTTTCGGGTGCCGGAGTTTGCCAGTCCCGCTGGGCCTTTCGAGCATAGCTCTCAAGGCCTTCTCGCCTCGAATGGCTCCACCGGAGCCATTCGCCCTGCGGGACGGTTCGAAGCCCCTCCCCCGCTTCGCGGTGGAGGATCACCCCAAGCCTCGGCTCTTCGATTCAGTGAGTTTGACGAGCCGAGTGCGCGGTTCGAAGTGGCAAAGGAAGTCTCTGCCGTCGAGTCGGAAGAGTTTCCGCTCGGGACGGCGCGGGCGCAGATGTTTGATAATTTCATCGTGGCGCAGAATGGCGACAGCCTGCTGCTGGTGGACCAGCATGCGGCGCATGAGCGGCTGGTGTACGAGCGGTTCAAGGCGCAGCTGGCCTCCGGGCCGGTGGCAAGCCAGATGCAACTGATCCCGGTGGTGATCGAGCTTCCCGAGGATGACTGCGCACGGCTCGAGGAAGCGGCGCCGATGCTGGAAAAGCTCGGGCTTTACCTCGAGCGTTTCGGGGCGCGGGCGGTGGCGGTGCGGGAGACGCCGGCGCTGCTGGGGCAGGCGGATATCGACGGGCTGGTTCGGGATCTGGCCGACGGCCTCGCCGAGTGGGATTCGACGGCGGCGCTGGCTGACCGGCTCGAGGCGATCATCGGCCGAATGGCCTGCCATGGCTCGGTGCGATCGGGGCGGCGGCTGAAGGTCGAGGAGATGAACGCCCTGCTGCGCGAGATGGAAGCGACGCCGCATTCGGGCCAGTGCATCCACGGGCGACCGACTTACGTCGAACTGAAGAAAGCCGATATCGAGCGGCTGTTCGGGCGAACGCGGTAGCCTCCGGATCATGGACTGGCCGACGGCCCCCTCCCGGCCTCCCCCATGAAGGGGGAGGTGAAGAGGTGCACCCTCCACCCTCCAGAATCTTCAGGTGGTCGGCTTGATGAAGTGCAGGGCGGCGGCGCCGTACTCGCGGCGATCGTCGAGGGTGAAGCCTTCGGGTAGTGCTACCTCGGCTTCGCTGGCTTCTTCGAGCACGATGGTGGCGTCGGGGGCGAGCCAGTTGCCGTCGCGGAGGGCGGTGAGCGCCAGTTCGCCGAGGCCCTTGTTGTAGGGCGGATCGAGGAAGACGAGGTCGAAGGGGCCCATCGTGCCGGCAAGGCCGAGAGCGGTGGCGTCGCGGCGGAGGAGCTTGGCGATGCCGGCGATGCCGAAGGCCTCGATGTGGTCGCGGATCAGGCCGCGCGCTTCGGCGCCAGTGTCGACGAAGACGGCCCCCTGGGCGCCGCGCGACAGGGCTTCGAGGCCGAGCGCGCCGGTGCCGGCGAACAGGTCGAGCACCTTCACGCCATCAAGGTGCACGCCGATGCGGCTCGCGAGGATGTTGAACATCGCCTCGCGGGCCCGGTCGGAGGTGGGGCGGACGCTGTCATCGGTGGGCGACAGCAGCGCCTTGCCACGGAATTTCCCCGCAACGATTCGCATGGCTTACGGGCGCGGCTTCCGGGGACCGCGCGGCTTGTCGCCTTCTGGACGTGCGCCGCCAGCCGGCCGAGCGCCGCCGGGCTTGCCGGCATAAGGCTTGCCCGGTCCGGCGGCCCTTGGCTTGCCGCCGTAGGCCGGCTTGCTGCCGGCCGTGTAGCTGCGGGCAGGACGGTCACCGCCCTCGCGCGGCGGGCGGGCGCCGCCGTCACCACGAGGGGCGTAGGGCTTCTTGTCGCCGTAGGACGGCTTGGTGCCGGCCGTGTAGGTGCGGGCCGGACGGTCGCCGTCACCCCGCGGGGTATAGGGCTTCTTGTCGCCATACGGGCGCGCCGGACGATCGCCAGCATCGCTGCGCGGGGCGTAGGGCTTCTTGCCGAAGGCGGGCTTGTCGCCGAACTTGCGGGCGGGACGGTCGCCATCCTCGCGGGGGCCGCGGTTGAAGGGCTTCCGGTCGCCGAAGGGCTTGTCGCCAAAGCTCTTGCGCGGCGCGCCAGCGTCCTCGAACGGGCGGGCCGAGCGGGTGCGGGACGTGAAGCTGCGGGCTGCCGGACGCTGATCGTCGCCTTCGCCAGCGGCGCGTGCGCGGCCGCGATTGCCGAAGCCTGGCTTGTCGGTGAACTTCTTGGCGCCAAACGGCTTGGCTCCGAACGGCCTGTCGCCGTCGCGGGGCGGGCGGTCGCCAAAGCCGCCGGAGCGGGGCGGGCGATCGCCGAATTTCTTGTCGCCGAACGACTTGCCGCCGGGGCCAGGCTTGGCGCCGAAGCTCTTGCGCGGGCGGTCTTCCGCGCCTTCTTCGCGCGGCTTGCGGGCCTTGGGATCCTGGTGAGCGGGGCGGCCGAAATTGGCGGCCGAGCTGTCCTCGGGATCCCAGCCACGCTTTTCGCCGCCGGGGCGCTGGTATTTCACCTCGTGCTCGCCCTCGGTGCCATCGTCGAAGTGGACGACACGGACGTCGCGCTCGCGCTCCTCGACCAGCTTGGGGGCACGCTTGGGCGCACGTCCGGGGCGATCCTGACGCGGCGCCGCGTCGCGGGCAGCGGCGGCGTATGCCTCGGAGTCATCATCCTCGAAGCGGAAACCGGGCTCGCGGCGCGACTTGCGGGGCGAGTCCCGGTCCAGCAGCTTGCCGGGAGCGGCAGCGCGGAGCTTCGGGTTCACCGGCTTCTTCTGCGCGGCGACTTCCGGCATCTCGCTGTCGAAATCGGCCCCAGCCTCATCAGCCAGGCGGCGGCCGAGCTGCTCGCGCAACACTCGGGCGGGTACGGTCTCGACCGCGCCTTCGGGAAGGTCGCCGAGCTGGAACGGGCCATAGCTGACGCGGATCAGGCGGTTGACCTGCAGGCCCAGGGCGGCGAGGACGTTCTTGACCTCGCGGTTCTTGCCTTCGCGCAGGCTCAGCACCATCCAGGTGTTGGAGCCCTGGGCGCGTTCGAGCTGGGCGTCGATGGGGCCATACTGCACGCCGTCGAACTCGATGCCGTCCTTGAGGGCGTCGAGCTGCTCCTGCGTGACCGAGCCGAAGGCGCGAACGCGGTAGCGGCGCAGCCAGCCGGTGGCGGGGAGTTCGAGGACACGCTTCAGGCCACCATCGTTGGTGACCATCAGCAGGCCTTCGGTGTTGATGTCGAGCCGGCCGATGGAGACGACGCGCGGCAGGCCCTTCTCATCGAGCGCCTCGAAGATGGTCGGGCGACCCTCGGGGTCCTTCTCGGTGACCACGAGGCCGGCGGGCTTGTGGTACAACCAGACGCGGGTGCCCTGGCGGGCGGCCAGAGGCTCACCATCGACCTTGATCTTGTCCTTGTCGGAGACATTGAAGGCAGGCGTCAGCACCTTCTTGCCGTTGACCGAAACACGGCCATCCTTGATCCAGCCTTCGGCATCGCGCCGCGAGCAGAGGCCCGAGCGGGCTATGACCTTGGCAAGACGGTCGCCGGCCGTGGTGACGGTGGGATCAGACATCGATGTCAACTCCTGCGGGATCGCCCCTCACCTGAGAGGCCGATCAGCGCATCTTTCGAGTGGGTAGCGCCAGGGACCTGACGCTACGGGGTTGTCGTCCTGCTTCCCGACGGGAAGAGGGACTATTTTAGTGGTTGCCGTCCGAACCGGAAAAGTCTGTGACTTTTCCCGGAAGCGCGACGGTATCAGTTCACCTGCGCGGCGAGGGCCTTGCGGACTGCCGGCGGGCACGAGGTGTCGTCGAGGGGCACGAGTTCGCCATTGGCGGCGAGGCAGACCATGTCCTTGCCCTTGACGGTGGTGAAGTATTCCTCGGGCGGCAGATAGAGCGGGCGGGCGCCACCCTTAATCTGCGCCGCGGTGAAGCGGGCGGTGAGCTGCTTCGCCTCGGCATCGGTCAGCGGGCGGCCATCAAGGGTGCGCAGATCGACCACGCGGGCGTTGCGCAGGCGCTTGATGTCGTCGTCGGTGAGGCCGCGCGTATCGATGCGGGCGTTCGACGAATCCTCCGGCAGGAGGGCTTCGGCGGAAGCGACCTTGGTATCGACCGGGGGCGGCAGCGAAGCCGACTTGGGCAGAACCAGCGGACCGCGCGGCTGGATGTTCTCATCCTTCTGCTCGCGATCGAGCAGGCCCATGCCCTTCATGGTGTCGGTCATCACTTCGCGCTCGAAGGTGCCGATGTCGGAAAGAGCATTGGTGCCTTCGGTGGTCGTGCAGGCGGCGAGGCCCGACGCGAGAATCAGGGTCAGCGACAGCAATCCGGCACGCGACACGGCTTTGAAAACGGACTGCCGCCCGGACACCATATTCAGCATGTGACTTCCCTTAGCTCCCCGACGGGTCGGCCTTATAGACCATGGTGGGCCGTAAGGCCAGATTGAGGCACCTTTACGATCAGGATCTTGCCTTGCGGCCGATCCCCAGCACATCGAGGATCAGCAGCAACACCCCGGCCGTGATCGCCATATCGGCGATGTTGAAGATGTAGAACGACCAATCCTGCCAATGAAAGTGAAAGAAATCGGCAACGGCGCCGTAGAGCAGCCGGTCCAGCGCGTTCGACAGCGCCCCGCCGATCACCAGCATCAGGCCGAAACGAACGAGCGTATCGGAGGTGCGCCACCACCAGATGCCGAGCCCGACGATGGCGACGGCGGCGACGAGGCCGAGGACCCAGACCGGCAGATCGCCGAACAGGCCGTAGGAGACGCCGGTGTTCCAGACGAGCACGTAATCGAAGAAAGGGGTGACGGGCACAACCTCGCCGCCGCGCCATTGGGCGAGATCGACCTGCGCGAACTTGTGGCCGCGATCGAGGGCGAAGGCGAGGAGGCCGAGAAGGAGGGATGGGAGGTGGACGCGGAGAGTCATGGCGATAGCAGAGCGCGTTGCTCCCCCCCACCCGTTATCTCTCCCCACCAGGGGGAGGGAGACGTGGTTGCCAGGGATGTGTCAGAGGCGCTCCCTCCCCCTTGTGGGGAGGGTAGCGAAGCTTGGGCGCGGTAGCGACCTAGCGGAGCTGGGGTGGGGGTGCGGGCGCCGGGTGCGCGAACGCCCCCTCCACCACCCTGCGGGTGGGCCTTTCGAGCATAGCTCTCAAGGCCTTCTCCCCTAAGATCGCTCCACTGGAGCGATCTTGCCTGCGGCGCGGCTCGAAGCCCCTCCCCCGCTTCGCAGGGGAGGACCAAGGAGAGGCCGGCGGTCGTTATGGCGCTCAAGCCGCCTGCCCCGCGGCCTTGAGTTCGCGCATGGCTTGGGCGTCGCGGAGGCTCAGGTCGGGGTAGTCGGGGTCGGTGCCGACTTCGGGGAGGATGCGCCAGGAGCGGGCGCAGCGGGTGCCTTCGGCCTTGGCGAACACCACGGCAACGCCGTTGACCTCGTCGAGGCGGAAGGCGTCGGCGGGGCCGTCGGCTTCGGTGATCTCGATGGCCGAGGTGATCGCGACATCCGCCATGTCGATGCCGCGGACGGCGGCGGCGAGGTCGGGGTCGGCGATGAAGACCTTCGGGGCGGCCTCAAGCGAGGAGCCGATGACCTTGTCGCGGCGGGCGATCTCGAGGGCGCCGGTGACGGTCTTCCGGACTTCGCGGACCTTTTCCCAGCGGGCGGCGAGCTTGTCGTCGAGCCAGGTGTCGGGAAGCTTCGGGAACTCGCGCAGGTGGACCGACGAGTCGTCGCCGGGGTGCCGTTCGAGCCAGGCCTCTTCCATGGTGAAGACGAGGATCGGCGCGAGCCAGGCGGTCAGCGCGTCGAAGACCTGGTCGAGCACGGTGAGGCTGGCGCGGCGGCGGACCGAGGAGATCGGATCGCAATAGAGCGCGTCCTTGCGGATGTCGAAATAGAAGGCGCTGAGGTCGATGTTCATGAAGTTCGACAGGGCGGCGACGATGCGCTTGTAGTCGTAGCTCTCGTAGGCCTCGCGGACGATGCCATCGAGCTCCTTCAGCCGGTGCAGCACGAGGCGTTCGAGTTCGGGCATGTCGCGATAGTCGACGGTTTCGTCGGCCTTGCGGTGGGCGAGATTGCCGATGAGCCAGCGCACGGTGTTGCGCAGCTTGCGGTAGCCGTCGACGGTGGAGTTGATGATCTCCTTGCCGATGCGCAGGTCGTCCGAATAGTCGGACTGGGCGACCCAGAGGCGGAGGATATCGGCGCCGTACTGCTTGATGACGTCCTGCGGGGCGGTGGTGTTGCCGACCGACTTGCTCATCTTGCGGCCTTCGCCGTCGAGGGTGAAGCCGTGGGTCAGCACGCTTGCATAGGGGGCGAAGCCGTTGGTGGCGCAGCTTTCGAGCAGGGACGAGTGGAACCAGCCGCGGTGCTGGTCGGAGCCCTCGAGATACATGCCGGCGGGGAACTGCATGTCCGGCCATTTCTGCGGGTTGCGCAGGACCCACGAATGGGTGGTGCCGGATTCGAACCAGACATCGAGGATGTCGTCGATCTTCTGCCACTCGGCCGGATCGACCGGCTTGCCTTCGTGGAGGGCGCCCTGGAGGAAGCGCTCCTTGGCGCCCGGCTTGAACCAGGCGTCGGCGCCCTCTTCCTCGAAGGCCTGGCCGATGCGGTGGTTGACCTGCTCGTCGACGAGGATGGTGTTGGTCGCCTCGTTGTAGAACACGGCGATCGGCACGCCCCAGGCGCGCTGGCGGGACAGCACCCAGTCGGGGCGGTCGGCGATCATGGAGCGGAGGCGGTTCTGCCCGGCCTGCGGGTAGAACTTCGTCGCGTCGATGGCGGCGAGCGAGCGGGCGCGGAGGGTGTCGCCCGGCTTCCCCATGATGTCGCGGTCCATGTAGACGAACCACTGCGGGGTGTTGCGGTAGATGATCGGCTTCTTGGACCGCCACGAATGCGGATACTGGTGCTTCACCCGGCCGCGGGCGACCATGGCGTTGCGCTCGGCGAGCGCCGCGATGACGCGGTTGTTGGCGTCGCCCTTCTTGCCGTTGTCGTCGATGACGCGGGCGCCCTCGAAGCCGGGGGCGGCAGCGGTGTAGAACCCGCCATCGTCGACGACGTAGGGGATGGCCGTGTCGATGCCGCGCGCTGCGAGGGCGCGGCCCGAATCCATCCAGATGCCGAAGTCGTCGAGGCCGTGGCCCGGGGCGGTGTGGACGAAGCCGGTGCCGGTATCGTCGGTGACGTGTTCACCGTCCAGGAGCGGAACTTCGAATTCGTAGCCGCCGGCCAGGCCGCGGAGGGGGTGCGAGGTCGATCGGATGTACTTTGGGAAGAAACCTCCCAACCTCTCGTAAGAATCCACTTTTGCCTTGGCAAAGACCTCGGCAGCCAGGTTGTCGGCTACTAGGTAAGTTTCGCCTACTCGCGCCCAATTCTCTGCTGGCGATGCCGTGATCCGGTACAGCGAATAATCAATCCGGGAGGAGTACGAGATCGCCCTATTGGCTGGAATTGTCCACGGTGTAGTCGTCCAGATTATCACCGACGCAGTCCGAGCGGCGTCGAACAAATCGCGCTGCGCGGCTGCGCTGGTGGCTTCGCCGCTCCGCTCCAAAGCGGATGCCAAGCTAACCATCTCCGCTTCGAAAATATCGGTTTCGAGGGCGGAAACCGGGAACTTCACCCAGATCGTGTCGCTCTCGTAGTCGGCGTACTCGATCTCGGCTTCGGCGAGCGCAGTGCGCTCGACCACCGACCACATTACGGGCTTCGAGCCACGGTAAAGCTGGCCGCTTGCTGCGACCTTCATCAACTCGCGGGCGATCTGGGCTTCGGCGTCGAAGCTCATGGTGAGGTAGGGGTTGGACCAGTCGCCGACGATGCCGAGGCGCTTGAACTCATCGCGCTGGGTATCGACCCAGAACTGCGCGAAGGTGCGGCACTCGTTGCGGAACTCGTTGATCTCGACGTCGTCCTTGTTCTTGCCCTTGGCTCGGTACTGTTCCTCGACCTTCCACTCGATGGGGAGGCCGTGGCAGTCCCAGCCCGGCACATAGGCCGAGTTGTAGCCGAGCATGGTCTTGGACCGGCTCACCAGATCCTTGAGGATCTTGTTGAGCGCGTGGCCGATATGGATGTTGCCGTTGGCGTAGGGCGGGCCGTCATGCAGGGTGAAGATCGGCTTGCCCTGCCCGGCGGCGCGCTGGCGGCCGTAAATGTCCATGTCTTCCCAGCGCTTCAGCCAATCGGGCTCGCGCTGCGGCAGGCCGGCGCGCATCGGGAACTGGGTGTCGGGCAGGAAAAGCGTCGCGCTGTAGTCAGTTTCCGCGCCGCCGGGTGCGTGATCGTTCATCGGACATGTACCTTGAAAGCTGCGGGCTTTTAGCAAGCGAGCGGGATGGGCGAAAGAAGAAATGGCGTTGTGGTTGCTGACGCCCCCTCCACCACCCTCCGGGTGGTCCCCCTCCCCCGATTCGCAGGGGAGGACCACCAGTGGCCCGCTGCTACCGGAAGAAGCCGAGTTTGGCGTCCAGCTCCGATACCGGAAGGGTGGACTGGAGCTGGCGGCGGGCAACCGAGGCGTCGTTGTTGACGGCGGCGATCAGTTCGTCGAGGCCGCGGAATTTTTCCTGGCAACGGACGTGGCCGAGCAGCGCCATTTCAAGCGTCTCGCCATAGATCATCTCGTCGAAATCGAAGATCCAGGTTTCGAAGGGCGGGCGCTCGTTGTTGAACATCGGCTTGCCGTAGCTGGCGACGCCGTCCAGCAGACGGCCGTTGAGGCGGGCGCGGACGGCGTAGACGCCCTGCATCAGGCCGAAACCGGCGGGGGTGGGCACGTTGGCGGTGGGGAAACCGAGTTCGCGGCCGCGCTGGTCGCCCTTCACCACGGGACCGGAGAGATACCAGTGGTAGCCGAGCAGCTGGCTGGCGGCGACGGCGTTGCCTTCGCCCAGCAGGGCGCGGATGCGGCTCGACGAGATGTGGTCGTCGCCCTCGTCGAGCATGTCGAGAATATCCACCTCGAACCCGTGGCGCTTGCCGGCGTCGCGGAGGAAATCCGGCGTGCCCTGGCGCTTGTAGCCGAAGTGGAAATCGGCGCCGACCGCGACGCCGGTGACAGCGAGTGCCTCAACGAGGAAGCGGGTGACGAAAGCCTCGGCCTCGATGTGCGAGAACGGCAGGTCGAAGGGCATCACGACGATGCCGTCGAGCCCGATCGCCTCGGCGATGCGGGCCTTCTGGTCGGCATAGGTGAGGCGGAACATGAACGGCGCGGGCGCGAAGACGTCGCGCGGATGCGGTTCGAAAGTCAGCACGATAGCGGGCACGCCAAGCGCCTCGGCGCGCGTCTTCAACGCCCGGAACACATGCTGGTGGCCGCGGTGACAGCCGTCGAAATTGCCGATCGCGACCATGGCACCCTTCAGCGAAGGGGGCACCTGGTCGAGGCCGGCGAGCCTGATAAAGCCGGACAATTCGAACCCGCCCTGGAGAGGTGCAGGCGATATGGCAAGAAAGCGGCGCGGTTGCAAGGCGAAGGGGCGGGAGGCGGGTATGCGGGGGCGGTTCTGAACGTCCCCTCACCCGGCCGCTACCAGCCGAGCTTGGCCATGAAGCCGGCGACGTTGGCGTCGCTGGGCTTGAGGAGGGACTCGATGGCGGCGGGATCCGGGTTGCCGAAGGCGTCGAGTTCGGCGGCGTGGATCGAGCCCGTGATGAAGAGCAGGTCGAGGCCCGCGCCAGCGGCACCGATGGCGTCGGTGCGGACCGAATCGCCGATGGCGAGGATGCGGGAGCGGTCGAGCGGCCGGCCGGCGGCGATATCGGCCTGATGCAGCGCCTCGGTGTAGATGGGGCGGTAGGGCTTGCCGATCATGCGCACCATGCCGCCATGCGCCTCGTAGAGATCGGCGATGGCGCCGCCGCAATAGTTGATGCGGTCACCTTCCTCGACGACGCGGTCGGGATTGGCACAGAGCATGGGTAGCTTGAGCGCCAGCCAGGTCCGGATGCGATCCTCGTACATCTCCGGGATTTCGTCATCCCGGTCGAGATCGGTGACGACGACGGCGCTGGCGGCTTCGGCAGGGCCCAGGGTGATGTCGAGGCCTTCGAACAGCGCGTCGTTCTCATGCGGCGGGCCGACATAGTGAAGCGTGTGGCCACGATATTCGTCGGCGAGGATGGCACGGGTGGCGCCTCCCGAAGAGACCACCGCGTCATAGGCGTCGCGGGTGATGCCCATGCGATCGAGCATGTCGATGATGGGGGCGGCGGGACGTGGGGCGTTGGTGATCAGCACTACCCGGCCGCCCTGGGAACGGTAGTTGGCCAGCGCCTCGACGGCGGTGGGGTGTGCGGCGACGCCGTTATGCACGACGCCCCACACATCGGAGAGGATCGCATCATAGCGCGGCGCAAGGCCCCGCAGGCCATCGAGTGCCTTCATCAGGAAATTCCTCGTTTGGATCAGGCGCCGGCGCGGCGCGGTTCGGGGCGGCGTTCGACCACGAGGTCGGCGCGGACCGGGCCGGGACGGCCGATATGCGGCCCCTGTACCAGCACAATGCCATCCTCGAACAGGCTCAAGAGCTGCTGCTCGTCAATGACACCGGTGCCGCAGAGCGCGATCTGGAAGCGTTTGGCGTAAGGCGCGATGTCGGCGGTGTGGGAATCGGTAAAGCTCTCGGGCTGCCTGAGGAAGCGCGTGGCGTCGAAGCGGACGTTGGCGAACCCCATGCCTTCGAGTTCCGCGAAATCGACGCGCAGCGACTGGGCGGCCGTGAGCGTGAAACCGGCACCGGCCTTGCGGAACTCGTAGAGCTGCCGCTTCTCTGTCGGGCCAATGGCCTTCCATTCGGATTGCGGTATGGCAAAGCTCAGCGACGGCACGATGGCCTGATTGGCGCCAAGCACGGCCCCGACCTGCTCGAGCGAGCGCCGATCGAGCAGCGTGGCGCGGGTCAGTTGCAGAATCAGCTTGATCGGCTGGCCGGCGGTGCGAGCCCGGCGGGCGATGGTGATGGCCTCGTCGAGCGCCAGTGATTCGATGCGGCGGATGATGTCTTCGCCACCGCGGCGCGGCATGAAATCGACGGAGTCGGCGAGGCTGCCGTCCTCGCGCATCAGGCGCGGCACTAGGTCGTAGCCGACCGGACGCCGCTGCGGGAGCTGAACGATCGGCTCGATATGAAAGACCAGCCGGTTGGCATCAAGGGCAACCCGCAGTTCTGTCTCCGGCACCAGCGGCTCGGGAAGCACGTCCTCGTCGTCTTCCGGCGCAGGCTCCGGCTCGGCCTCGACCGGCCGGTTGCCGGCCTTGCGCTGGTTCTCCTCGAACTCGGCGAGTGCCTCGGCAAGCTGGCGAGTCACGGTACCGAGCACGGAAATGTCGGCTTCGATGGCCTCGAGCCGGTTGCCGGCATTGGCATCGGCCATGGCGTTGATACGCTGGCTCAGCACCTGGCCGGCCTTGGCATCGGTGGAAAGCAGGCGGGCCAGATCCTCGACGGCCTTTTCGATCCGTGCCTCCGAGCGCTGGCGCAGTTGCCGCTCCATCAGCACCACCGCCACCGAGCCGAACGCCAGCGCGGTCACCACCGCCTCGATGGGCGAGAAAGTGAGTCCGAAATACGCCGCCGCGGCCACACCGAGGGCGGCCAGCGCGATGAAGATGTAAACCAGGCCCTGCAATGCGCTCGGCGCCCCAGTGAGAGAGACGGGATTCGACGCGCTTTGTCATAGCATCGGCGCGTATCGCCCGAAAGGCGAACCGGCTGATCGTCCACTCCCAACGAATTATTTACCCTGATCGTCAACACTCCGTCGACCATCAGACCAAGGACTACGGCCCGTGCTCCATAGCGGCCAGGACATCGAGATCGTTCGCATCCTGCTCGTCGACCAGGACGTAGCGGCCGGACCGCTGCTGTCGATCGGCATCCGGCCGGTACTCCGGCAGATCCCGGTGATCATGCAGGTAGCTACCGGCCATGAGGCGATCGAGCAGTTGCGGGCGGGCCCCGTCGACCTGATTCTGCTCGACCTGCCATCGCTCGGCGACCTGTCGCTGGATGCCGAAGCGGCCGTCGGGCGGCTGGTGCGGGTATCGTCGGCGGCGCTCGTCATCGCGATCTCCGACAACAGTTCCGTCTCGACCGCCATGGCTGCGATGCGGGCAGGCGCGCACGACCACCTCTGCCGCCCGCTTGGCGGCCGCGCCTTTGCGGAGCGGCTGCAGGAAATCGCCGAGCGCCACCGCAAGTCACGGCTGCTGGCGATGGAGGGCAGCGAGGCTCCCATCCCGTTCGAGGCCCCAGTGGCACCTGCCCGCGCCGAAGTGCTGCCGATGTGGCGGCAGGAGCAGCGCATCATCGAGGAAGCGATCGAGAGTTTCGGCGGCAACATCGCGCTCGCAGCGCAGGCGCTGGAACTCAGCCCCTCGACCATCTACCGCAAGCGCCAGGCCTGGGCCGAGATGGACGGAAAGCGCGGGGCGGCTTAGCCGCCAGCCAGCTTTTCGCGGGCTTTCTTGGCGGTGGCGAAGGCCTTGGCTTCTTCGCCGAGGGCCGAGCCCTTCTTGACCACAGTGCCTGCGGCGTCGACCAGCGACCAGTCCCACTTGGTGTTGGGACCAACGCCGCCGGTGCGGCGCAGCTTGATTTCGAGTTCTGCGTTTACCGCCACGTGAAGACCCTTGTAACTGAGTAGTTGAAAACGACGCTCATGAGCACGCCAAGCAGGCCGGCGACATAGAACTGGCCGTCGAAGGCGTAAATCCAGCTGGCCACCGATACGTTGGCCAGCGCGCCGATCGAGCAGACGGCGTAGAAGGTCAGCAGGCCCGTCCAGAAGCGAAAACCCTTCAGCTTCTTGTTGGCATAGGTCAGCTCGTTGTTGACGATGTAGTTGAAGGTCATCGCGACCACAACCGCCAACGTCTGGGCCCAGACGAAATCGAGGTTGGCGCGCTCATGCGCAAGCCACAGCACGCCCATGTGGACGATGACGCCGAAGCCGCCCACCAGGCCGAACAGCAGGAAGCTGGTGGGCAGCAGGCCGCCGGTGAGCTTCGAAACAATCAGGCCGAGGAACTGAACGACGACCAGCGGGCTCATCTTGCTCTCGCCGGCATGGCGCGGACGGAAAGTGTATGGCACCTCGCCGATCCGCAAGTCCTTGCCCTGGCGGGCACGAGCACGGCCGGCGGAGACGATGATGTCGAGCAGGATCTTGAAGCCTTCGCTCGACAGCGCGGGCGCGACTTCGTCAAAGACGCTGCGGGGCATCAGGAAGAAGCCGCTCATCGGGTCGGACAGTGCCTTGCCGGTGAGGAGGCCTGAGAGCCGGGTGGCCAACTTCGAGCCGGCCTCGCGGGTCTTCGACAGACCTTCACCAACCTGGCCGCCAGACGAGTAGCGGGTGCCGACAACGATATGGTCGCCAGCGATCGCCTTCTCGAGCATCTGCGGCAGGATGGCCTCGTCGTGCTGCAGGTCGGCGTCGATCACGGCGAAATACGGCGCGGCGCTGGCCGAAATGCCTTCGACCACCGCCGAGCTCAGGCCGCGGCGGCCGATGCGATGGATGCAGCGCACGTTCTGGTGCTCACGCGCCATCTGCTTGACGACCTCAGCGGTGCCGTCAGGCGAGTTGTCATCCACCACGATGAACTCGAAGGGCAGATCCTTCAGCGCCGTCGCGACCTTTTCATACAGCAGCGCGACGTTGTCGCGCTCGTTGTAGCTGGGGACGATCACCGCGAGCTGCGGCGGGGTCCAGGCCTCGGGGGCGTTGCGATAGGCTTCGAGTTGAACGACGGACACGTCGGCTCCGGACATCGATTTGTCCGTCTGGTACCCCCAGCGCGGCGCGATGGCAACTTAGCACTGATCAAGTTGATGGTTTGTCACGCCGCCCGGAACGCCTCAGCGGCGCTTCGGGTTGATGCGCGGGTGAGATCAGACAGGCGCGGTGTCGTATCGAATCGCACTGCCCCAGAACGCCAGATGGTCGCGGATCGGTTCGACCAGCGGGCACGGGTCAGGATAGTACCAGACGGCATCCCGGGCGGACACCTCACCCGATTGAAGCGAATGGTAGGACGCCTCGCCCTTGAACGGGCAGGTCGAGTGGGTTCCGCTGTCGGCGAGGAACTCGCTGGCGACGAGCTTGCCGGCAAACGTCACGGTTACACGGCCGGCATGCGGCGTGATCCTGATAGCCTTTTCGAGGCATTGTCTGGCCATAGGCGAATCCTCTCAGTGGTTCACCCGTACACAATCTCATCACCATGCGCCGCTACAGGTATCGAACACGCGAACTTGACTAGTTCGATACCCCCTCCTATATCCCCGGTCAGCGGTTAGCACTCCTCGGTTGTGAGTGCTAACAGCGCAAAATTCATTGAGGCTGATAGGAGCAATCATGGCGGCTTTCCGTCCCCTGCACGACCGTGTGGTCGTCCGGCGTATCGACAGCGAAGAGAAGTCGGCTGGCGGGATCATCATTCCCGACACCGCCAAGGAAAAGCCCTCCGAGGGCGTGATCGAGTCCGTGGGCCCCGGCGCTCGCGACGAGAGCGGCAAGATCGTCCCGCTGGACGTGAAGGCCGGTGATCGCGTGCTGTTCGGCAAGTGGTCCGGCACCGAGGTCAAGCTCGACGGCAAGGACCTGCTGATCATGAAAGAGTCCGACATCATGGGCGTCATCGGCTGACCAGCGCTTTTGCGCCGACTGCCGATCCCCCTTTCCAACGTAAGGAGCGCCTCACATGGCTGCTAAAGACGTAAAGTTCTCCACAGAGGCCCGCGACAAGATGGTCCGCGGCGTCAACATCCTCGCCAACGCGGTGAAGGTCACGCTCGGTCCGAAGGGCCGTAACGTCGTGATCGACAAGTCGTTCGGCGCCCCGCGCATCACCAAGGACGGCGTCACCGTCGCCAAGGAAATCGAGCTCGAGGACAAGTTCGAGAACATGGGCGCCCAGATGCTGCGCGCCGTGGCCTCCAAGACCAACGACATCGCCGGTGACGGCACCACCACCGCGACCGTGCTCGGCCAGGCCATCGTCAACGAGGGCATCAAGCTCGTCGCCGCCGGCATGAACCCGATGGACCTCAAGCGCGGCATCGACCTGGCCGTGACCGAAGTCATCGAGAACCTCGGCAAGGCCAAGAAGACCATTTCGTCGAACTCCGAAGTTGCCCAGGTCGGCACCATTTCGGCCAACGGTGAATCGGCAATCGGCGACATGATCGCCAACGCCATGCAGAAGGTCGGCAACGAGGGTGTCATCACCGTCGAGGAAGCCAAGACCGCCGAGACCGAACTCGACGTCGTCGAGGGCATGCAGTTCGACCGCGGCTACCTGTCGCCGTACTTCGTGACCAACGCCGAGAAGATGGTCGCCGTGCTCGAGGATCCGGTGATCCTGCTGCACGAGAAGAAGCTCAGCAACCTGCAGGCCCTGCTGCCGATCCTCGAAGCCGTCGTGCAGTCGCAGCGCCCGCTGCTGATCATTGCCGAGGACATCGAGGGCGAGGCCCTGGCCACGCTCGTCGTGAACCGTCTGCGTGGCGGCCTCAAGGTCGCTGCCGTCAAGGCTCCGGGCTTCGGCGATCGCCGCAAGGCCATGCTCGAGGACATCGCCATCCTGACCGGTGGTTCGGTGATCTCGGAAGAGCTCGGCATCAAGCTCGAAAACGTTGGTCTCGACATGCTCGGCACTGCCAAGCGCGTTGAAATCACCAAGGAAAACACGACGATCGTCGATGGTGCCGGCACCAAGGACGACATCCAGGGTCGTGTTGCCCAGATCAAGGCGCAGATCGAGGAGACCACCTCGGACTACGACAAGGAAAAGCTGCAGGAACGTCTGGCCAAGCTGGCCGGTGGTGTTGCGGTGATCAAGGTCGGCGGCTCGACGGAAGTCGAAGTCAAGGAGCGCAAGGATCGCGTCGACGACGCCCTGAACGCGACCCGCGCCGCCGTTGAAGAAGGCATCGTGCCGGGTGGCGGCGTTGCGCTGCTGCGCGCTTCGAACGCCCTCACGGTCAAGGGTGCTAATGCCGACCAGCAGGCCGGTATCAACCTCGTCCGTCGCGCCCTGCAGGAGCCGATCCGTCAGATCGTCAACAATGCCGGCGACGAAGGCTCGGTGGTTGTGGGCAAGATCCTCGAGAGCTCGAACCCGAACTTCGGCTATAACGCTCAGACCGGCGAATATGGTGACCTGATCGCCATGGGCGTGGTTGATCCGGTGAAGGTGGTTCGCACCGCCCTGCAGGACGCGGCCTCGGTCGCTTCGCTGCTGATCACCACAGAGGCGATGATCGCCGAGCTGCCGAAGGACTCTGCTCCCGCGATGGGCGGTGGCGGTGGCGGCATGGGGGGCATGGGCGGCATGGACTTCTAAGAAGTCCATCAAAGCCGCCCATCACTCAGGGTGTTCGGGCCGGTCAAGCCTGCCCGAAGGGGCGGCATGGACTTCTAAGTCCAGCCACTGGCTCGCACATTCGATCTTCTCACGAAGGTCACGAACGGGAGGGCGGTCCATCGGGCCGCCCTTTCGTTTGAGCCGGCTTGCCACCGGGCGCGGCTTTGTCCAGAAGCAAGCCATGAAACTCGCCTACTACCCCTCGCCGATCTCCACGCTGCCAA